>NZ_JACVZN010000006.1:19761-90074 GCF_017151895.1 Staphylococcus sp. EG-SA-15
TTGCTTCTTCTTTTATCGCTGCTTGTTGTGCTTTCAATGCCACTGCTTTTGGTTCTTCATTTGATACAGCTGCACTTTTATCTGTTTCTGCTTGTGCTTCTTTTTTAGCTTCTTGAATCTCTTGTGCCTCTTGTGACGTGTCACTTAAATTATTTGCACTTGCTTCTTCTTTTATTGCTGCTTGTTGTGCTTTTAATGCCACTGCTTTTGATTCTTCATTTGATACTTCTGCACTTTTATCCGTTTCTGTTTGTGCTTCTTTTTTAGCTTCTTGAATCTCTTGTGCTTCTTGTGATGTATCACTTAAATTATTTGCACTTGCTTCTTCTTTTATCGCTGCTTGTTGTGCCTTTAATGCCGCTTGCTCATTTTTAGATTTGTTTAAAAATCCTTCAACACGTTCTTTTGTATAGGCAACCGTTTCTTCAAGTTGCGTTTTTCTTTCTTCAAACTTTTGCGACAGTTCTTGTTCTTTGACTTTTAAATCATCTGCTTTTTGATAAACTTTATTTTTAAAATACAAACCTAGAGCTGATCCTACAAGGGCACCTGTTATAAAACTAACAACAAAATCTTTACGATTAGGTAAGGCTTCATTTTGGTAAGTATGTTTATTTTTTAATGTTCTTTTATTATTTTGTTGTTGCGTCATATTTATATCCTCCTATAACAAATGCACTTAAATAAGTAACAACCTCATTTAAGTGCATTTGTTTAATTATTAATTATTTATCTACTCGAGAAGTATAGCTATGATTTGCATCAGTTGCTACATTATTAGCTTTGTAATTTGCACTTCCACGACGGTAGTGTCTATTTTGCCATTTGTCTGCAATTTCCATTGCAACATTTGACCATTGAACAACTTGTGAGATTTTATCTTCATTTTGAGAAATATTATGTGTAATTGAATTTGTTACACGATCTACAGAGCTGTTTAACGTTTGTACTGAGTCACCGATACCTTTAACAGCATCTACAACTGAGTTTAAACGATCTACTTTACCTTGGATATCCTCAGTTAAACGGTTTACTTTATGAAGTAAATCTGTTGTTTCACGAGTAATACCTTGAACTTGACCTTCTACACCGTCAAGTGTTTTTGCAACATAATCTAAGTTTTTCTTAACAGAATTTAATACAGCTACGATACCGATACATAAAATTAAGAATGCAATCGCAGCGATAATTCCAGCAATTGGTAAAATCCAATCCATTAAAAACGCCTCCTAATTAACATGTAATAATGTCATTAATAATAAATACCCATACTACTCTATTATAAACATATTAAAACGCATTTTTCATGCCTAATTTATCTAAATATGCATTTTGTAATTTTTGAATATCACCTGCACCCATAAATAAAACAACAGCATTATCAAATTGTTCTAATACATTAATAGAATCTTCATTAATTAACGATGCACCTTCAATTTTATCAATTAAATCTTGTATCGTTAATGCGCCAGTATTTTCTCTAATTGATCCAAAAATTTCACATAAGAATACACGATCTGCTTTACTTAAACTTTCTGCAAATTCATTTAAAAATGCTTGTGTTCTAGAGAAAGTGTGTGGTTGAAATACTGCAACAACTTCTTTATGTGGATATTTCTTTCGTGCTGTTTCAATTGTAGCACTAATTTCTCTTGGATGGTGTGCATAATCATCTACAATAACTTGATTTGCAATTGTAGTTTCATTGAAACGACGTTTAACACCACCAAACGTTTCTAATGCTTCTTTAATATTTGTAACATCTAGCTTCTCTAAATAACTAATCGCAATTACAGCTAATGCATTTAAAACTGTATGGTCACCATATTGTGGAGACAGGAAGTGATCATAAAACTCACCATCCACATACACATCAAAAGCAGTACCTTTATCCGTAATTTGAATATTTTGAGCATAAATGTCATCCGAATCTTTAAATCCATAGTAATAAATTGGAACATCTGCTTCAATTTTACGTAGATGTTCATCATCACCCCAAGCAATAATACCTTTTTTAACATTATGTGCCATTTCTTGGAATGCATCAAAAACATCATTAATATCTTTAAAATAATCAGGATGATCGAAATCAATATTTGTCATAATTGCGTAATCAGGTTTATAACTTAAAAAGTGACGTCTATATTCACATGCCTCAAAAGCGAAATAATCACTTTCAGGCAATCCCATACCTGTGCCATCACCAATTAAAAATGAAGTCTTTTTATCACCATTCATAACATGTGATAATAAACCTGTTGTAGAAGTTTTACCATGTGCACCAGTTACAGCTACTGAAGTATATTGATCAATAATCTGTCCTAAAAAATCATTATAACTTACAACATCTAATTTCAATTGATGTGCACGTACTATTTCTTCATGGCTACTCGCGAATGCATTACCTTGTATAACTACCATATCTTCTTTTATGTTATTAGCATCAAATGGTAATATTTTTATCCCCTTATTTCTAAGAGCAACTTCTGTAAATACGTAGTTCTCAATATCCGATCCTTGAACTTCATGTCCTAAATCATGCATGATTTGTGCTAATGAACTCATGCCAGAACCTTTAATTCCGACAAAATGATAGTGTGTCATTATATAAAACTCCTTACTCATAATTATTCTTTATTTAAATCTGCTTCCGTAACATAAACATCCCTTGGTTTTGAACCATTAGCACTCGAAACATAACCGAGTTGCTCTAATTGATCGATAATTCTTGCTGCTCTATTATAGCCAATTTGGAAATGTCTTTGGATTAATGATGTTGAAATATGTCCTTCATTAACCATAAATGCACAAACATCATCAAATAATTCATCTTGTGATTGTGTTTGTGTTTTTTTCAACAATTCTTTTTCTTCAAATAGATAGTCCGGTTCTCTTTGTTGTTTGATAAAATCAACAACATCATCAATTTCGTCATCAGAAACAAATGTACCTTGAACTCTAATCGGTTTATTCATACCGCTACCAAGATATAACATATCGCCATATCCTAACAAGCGTTCTGCTCCACCACTGTCTAATATCGTTCTCGAATCTACACTTGATGATACCATAAATGCAATTCTTGTTGGTATGTTGGCTTTAATTAAACCTGTAATTACATTGACAGATGGTCTTTGCGTAGCTACTAACATATGAATACCACATGCTCTCGCTTTTTGAGCAATTCTAGCAATAGACTGCTCAACTTCTTGCGGAGCCATCATCATTAAATCAGCCAACTCATCAATTACAATGACAATTTTTGGCATTCTTTCATCATATGGTGCTTTTTTGTTAAATGCTGTTATATTACGTACATGGTAATGTGCAAATAACTTATAACGTCGTTCCATTTCTTCTACGGCCCATTTTAAACTCTGTGTAGCTGCTTTGACATCTGTAATTACCGGTGCAACTAAATGTGGCAAACCATTATAAGGAGCTAATTCAACCATTTTTGGATCGATAAGTAATAATCTTAATTCCTCAGGGTGATTTTTATATAGTAAAGACATCAAAATACTATTGATACAAACTGATTTCCCTGATCCAGTTGCACCTGCAATTAGTGCGTGTGGCGTTTTAGCAATATCCATAAGTAATGGTTCATTATTAATTCTATACCCCATCGCAACTGTTAATTTAGATTCAGCATTTTTAAAACTTGGAGATTCAATAATAGAACGTAAGTTGACCGTCGTTGGATTTTGGTTCGGAACTTCAATACCAACACGACTAGTTCCTGGAATTGGCGCTTCTATACGAATATCTTTCGCTGCCAATGCCATTTTAATGTCATCTTGTAATGCCGTAATTCTTGAAACTTTAACACCTTTTTCAACTGATAATTCAAATCTTGTAACACTTGGACCTTCAGTTACATCTTGTACTTCTGCAGGTACATTAAAGTAAAATAATGCGTCATTCAGTTCTTTCTTTTTATCTGTAATCCAGTCCACGTCCGGCTCAATAACTTGTGGTTCTTCTAGTAATGAAACACTTGGCAATTTAATATTTGGGCCTTTACGAATCATCGGCTTAGATGTTTGTACAGCTTGATTTGTTGCAACATCTGATTGGTTCGTCCGAGGTCTATTTTCATTAGCTGTATCTTCATTTTGATTTGAAAATGATGACTGTAAATCTTTTTGTTGATCATCATTATCTTGTTGTCCACTAGTATTGTTTGGATGTGTTGTTTCTTCGCTTTCTTCAGTTATGTCGCTTACTTCTGAAACTGAAGACGAAGTTGATTGATCAACTTGCTCATTTTCCAATTGATTATCATCTTGACTTTCTTCAAATATTTCCGTTTGAGTTGAATCAACAGAAGGTTTCTGCTCTGAATATTGTTGTGCATTTTGATAATCATTTTCTGTTTCTGCATGACCAATAAGTTGATTGTTCTCAACATTGTTTGATGTCATATTATTTGTTTTATATGCATTTGTATTTGACTCTTGTGAATCAGTGCTTGATGATGGTGTGGCTTGACTCGCAGGCATTCTTTCACTCACAGCTTGCTTACTTTGTACAGGCTTTAATTCAGGCACATTGACTTTTGAATGCTTTTTACGATCCATCATACGCTTTTTATCAGATGGCGTCATGACAACATTAAATGGTCTTTTACTTAAAGTTGAAACCTTTTCAGTCTGTTTCTTTGGATTTACGTTTTCAATAGTTTTCTCTTCGACATTTTGTTCACTTTCAGCTGCTTCGTTTTGCACATTTTCTGTAATTTCTGCGTTATTCTTTTCTATTTCATTCATGCTTGAATCTTCCACAACATGACCATCATTCACATCATTCGTTTTCAATGAGTTGACACTTAAGTTTGTTTGGTCATCTTTTTTATGACGCGGTGCTAATTCAATTTCATTATCAACCGTTTTATCGATATTATTAACTTGAGATTCAGTTACTGCGTGCTCTTGCGTTTTAGGAGCGTCTACATGCATTTCAGACGCGTTTCTATTGGTATTATCTTCGATATTTGAAGTAGTATCCTCATCTGCTTCTGTATCATTTAATTCATAAAATTCTGCATCATCGATTTGACTTCCTGAATATTCTTCTTTATTCGTTGCTCCATCTTCTTCTGAATCAGCAATTAATCTGGATTGATTTTTTAGTTCATCTTTATCATTTACTTCAACGTTATGTTGTAGTGCTGATTGATGTTGAGACGTTACATTCGAAACCGTAACTTCATCATCTGACAATTGTTTTGTTGTCGATACTTGATTCAAACTAACTTCCTCATAATTGTATGGACTTTCATCTACATGAGTGTCATTAGTGTCTTCATTTTGTATTGACGCTTGTTTATTTTCATCATTTGATACAGTTTCATTCTCTATGCCATTTGTATGAAGCTGACTAGCATCTGTACTATTATCTGTTAAGTCACTATCATCATTTAATGAACTATCACCAACATAGCGTTCCGCTTGTTTAGCATACATTTCATCAATTGCACGTTGTATTGCATCTTGCTCTTCGTTTTTATGTTCTTCACGCTTTTGTTGCAACGCTTTTTTAAATCGACGCTTTTGAAGCACTTTACGTTCTCGTTCACGTCTAATTTCTTCAACAATTTGTGAAGCATAAATATTTTCAATTTTGATAGTATTATCAACTTTTGAATAATTAGGCATTGATTTTGTTGTTGATGATACATTTTCATCAGATGATTTAGATGCAGTTCCTTGTATGACAACACTATCATTTTGTTTTTCTTGTTCTAATTGTTTATTTTGAGACGTTTGCGTCTTAGCTACATATTTATCATATTTTTGTTTATCTGACTCAACTTTTTCTGAAGGTTTACTTACAGGGATACGACCATTTTCTAACTTTTTAGGTTTCATTGTGCCAAAAATAGCTGACGGTACCTCTGAAGTCTTGAAACTTTCTTTGTGATAATCTGGAGTTGAATCTTTAGCACGATGATTTGTATTATTAGAATACATATTATGTGTTTTTGACTTGTGCGTTTCCTTCTCAATACCATTAATTGCAGAAACATATGTACCTGGCTTATTCGTATGGTAATGTGAATGATCTTTATATTTTATACTTTGCTGTGATATTTTAGAATTCCCACGTTGTTCACTATAATTTTGTTCTTCAGTTGTTTGATTTCTTCTACGGCGATGTCGTTTTTGTGAACGAGAATCGTGGCTTTGTTTGCGATAGTCTCGATGGTATTGTTCTTTTTCATCTGAAATAGTATCTGCAGATTGTTCAACATTTTCATTTTCATAAGCTACGCTCATAGGAAAACGGAATTTTCCCCTCGGACGACTATAAATATCATTATTTTGAGGCAGTAATGAGTCATGATCGTTATCTATATTTTGTGATTCTTGACGTCTTTTTTTCTTTCTATGAATCAAGTCATCATTTGAATCATTATCTTCGCCGAATAATTTATCAAACCAGCTCATATTTTCACTACCTTCCTTAATTATTCAAAAAATGCTTGTCCAATTTCATAGCTGTCATTTAATACCATAATACCTTTTTCTTCAGGTGCATTAGGTAAATTCAATTCTTTCATTGAACAAATCATACCGCTTGAGGCAACACCACGTAATTCAGCATCTTTAATTACCATACCGCTAGGCATCACTGCACCTACTTTAGCAACAACAACTTTCTGTCCAGCTTCAACGTTAGGCGCGCCACATACAATTTGTAATGTGTCATTTCCAACGTTTACATTTAGTACACTTAATTTATCTGCATCAGGATGTTTGTCTTTAGTTTCAACGTAGCCAATTACAAATTTCGGTGATAAATCAGCATTTAATTTATAATCAAAACCAGCTTCTGAAATACGCTTTTGGAATACATTTACAAGTTCATCAGTTAATTTAATATGACCTTTTTCTTCAATTGTTATATCTTTTGAAATTTCAAAAATATTATAACCTACAACATTACCTTCATTAGTAATTTCAACAACATTACCTTTTTTATTGTAGTTTAATTCACCTTCAACTGGTTCAATTTGTAAAAATGCGACATCTCCTACATATTTAGGATTGTAAAATAAATTCATTATGACAAAACTCCTTATCCAATTATTTCTATTTATCTTTATTAAATTTACGACGATTTGCTTCTAAACGCTGAATCACGTTTGGATCTCTTTTTTGTTTATTATTTTTACCTAAAATAAATATCGGTTCAAGATGACCCTGTTTATATCCAAAGGATAATGATGTAATTGGAACTAGACCTTTAGTGAAAAATTCCATTGTTAAATGTGCCATCACATCATATCCTGTTTTATTGCGTATATCTGCAATAATTAACACATCTTGGTGTGGCACTGCTACGAGCATTTCGCCTTGACATTGTGCCTCAATTTCATTTAAAAATGCAGTATTTAGTATCCTACTTGCATCATACCCGTCATTTGAGTTAATAAAATAAAAAATATTACCTTTTACTTCATCAGTCGTATATGAATTTGACAATTTTCTAACATTAAACAGAGACATTTCTCTTATTTGTTGTTCAGTTAACTTCAAATCCTCTAACATGCTTTCGTCAATTAGACGATATGATTTCCCTAAATCGACTGCATAATAAACTGCTGTTTCTGCAGTATGCTCATCATAGATAAAAGGAACACCTTGTTTAGTTTTTTTATCAAAGCTAGTCGCTCTAATGACAGGCATAATTTGACTAGATGATATACTCTCAAGGGTTTTATCTGCCATTTGTGCAATAGCTTCATCAACGTAATAAACAATTTCATCTACAATTTTTTCTTTTTTATCTTCATATTTTGCGACTATAGCGTTAAGTTTAATCGTGATACCTTTGTTATTATCTGTTCGATAAATACGCAAAGTTTCTTCTTCACGATTAAATTTAAAATCAACGTCTAAATGGCTTAAACGTTCCTTTAATTTATCTCTCATTTGAAAGGTATTCATATGTAACACTCCTAATTTCGCACCTTATAATAGTTTACAATAAATCAACACATAGTAACAGAGAAAAACGAGCATTACCCCGTTTTTCTCTAGTCTAAATTACACGTATTGAGCTAAAAATGCATCTATCTGTTCAATTGATTTTCGTTCTTTTCCAATATAACTTCCAAGCAGTTCTCCATTTTTATATACTAGAAAACTTGGAATCCCCATAATACCATTTTCAATACAAATATCCATAAATTTATCACGGTCTACTGATACGAAGTCAAACATAGGATATCTCGCTTCTAATTCCGGTAAATCTGGTTCTATCACTCTACAATCTGGACACCAGCCTGCAGTGAATTCAAATACTGTAGCACCTAGTTTTAAAGATTCAAATTGTTGTTCTGATTCAAGTTGTTTCATTTTTATGTCTCCTTAATTAATGATTATATATAACTATTTAGAGATAATAGTTGTTATTACCCGATTATTTATATTGTAATGTTTCTATTTGATTATTATCTAAATTACAAATGGCTTCTGAAAGTAAAGATCTAGCTGCAAAATAGTCTCTTATATCAAATACTGAGTCTGTACTATGAATATATCGTGCACATACACCAATAACTGCAGTCGGAATACCAATATTAGCTTTATGAATTTCTCCACCATCTGTTCCACCTGGTGACATATAGTATTGATGTTCAATGTCATGTGCTTCTACTAACTTTAATAAATAGTCTCTAAATACAGGCTTTAAAATCATTGTACCGTCTTTTATGCGAATTAACGTCCCTTTACCAAGTTCACCAGATAATGGTTGGTTTCCTTTAACGTCATTGGCAGGTGAACAATCAACTACAAATGCAACGTCTGGGTCTATCATCTCTGCAGATGCTTTCGCACCTCGTAATCCAACCTCTTCTTGAACATTTGCGCCAACATACAAGTCTACATCTAATTCTATATCTTTTAATAATTCTAGTATTTCAATTGCCAAGACACAACCATAACGATTATCCCATGCTTTAGCACTATATCGATGTTCAGATAACTGTGTGAATGGCGTGTGAGGTACAATTGTATCTCCTATATCTATTCCGCGCTCACGCACCTCATCTTCATTTTGAGCACCTATATCTAATGTTAAATCTTTAATTTCCGGTGCACCTTCACTACCAGTACGAAAATGTTTAGGTATATTAGAAACAACACCGATAATTTTATCGCCATTTCTATTTTTAATTACTAAGCGTTGTCCTTGCCAAATATCATTTGCAACACCACCTAAATTTGTGAATTGAATCATTCCATTTTTAGTGATATTTGTAATCATAAATCCGATTTCATCCATATGTGCTGCAATCATTACACGTTTTGCATTTGGATTTTTAGATTTTTTCACACCAAAAAATCCACCCATACGATTTTCAATAAATTCATCTACGTACGGCGCCATTTGCTGAGTCATATAATTTTTTACTTCTTCTTCAAAACCTGGTGCCCCATGAAGCTCAGTTAAAGTTTGAATTCGTTGTAATGTTACTTTTTTATTTATGTTCATAAAAGTTCTCACTCCTTATAAGTTATTATATCATCTTCAATATGGTAAACTAATGATATGAATTTGAAATCAAGGGAGCATAAATGATGACTAAACTGAAATATATAATTCCAACAATAATTGCAGTAGCCATTGTAATTATTTCTACCATTTCAATCATCCAATATATTAATCGTAAACGCTATAATCCCGTTAAAGTACTTAATGAAGTAAAATCATATTTTATGAATGTCAAAGGCTCATATATCGTTTATGAACCATTCGTTCATCCTGAAACTGATAAATACCGTTTAGTTTATCAAGGTGGAATTACAACTATTAAAAATGGTCAAAATATTCATTATGATTTTTATGCAGATGCATATACTGGTGAAGTCATTAACATTGTAGAGCGTTAATACGAATTTTATCCATATTTGATTTGGATCGTAAAACTTAAAAATGAGCCACACCCTAATTAGTAAGATTGGATGTGGCTCAATTTTTTATTTTTGAAAATTTGTTTAGTAATACATCTTTATTTTAGTTATTATCAACTAATGTTTCACGTAAAATATATGCATCTATGTTTTCACCATCATCGCTGTATTTTACAGCAAAGTAGTTTTCATCATGATAAAACAAGAACCAATATTGTTGCTGAATAAAATATGGTATCATGCGTTCTTTTTCACGAATCGATTGCATAGGATAATCATCATATGCCGTTACCCATAGAGGATTTTTATGTGCAGTAGTTGGGAATATATCACCCATATGAACTGCTTTATCTCCTTGACTTTCAATCGTAATAATCGTGTGGCCAAAGCTATGACCTCCACTATGTTGCATCTTGATACCCGGAACCGGTTCAAAATGTTTTTCGAATAAAATCAACTTGTTACTATAATCGCCTTTATTCTTATCCCAGTAAGTTGATTTACTTCTTATATTAGGTGCAATAAACTCATGCCACTCATCTTGTTGCACAACATGAATCGCATTTTCAAAAATTGCATGTCCCGCTTGATCAGTCAAACCGGCAGCATGATCAAAATGCATATGTGTCATTAGCACATAATCAATATCCTTTGGCGTTAAATTATAATTTGCCAAATCAGCAATTATATGACTTTCTTCATCTACTCCAAAATTACGTAATTGCTTTTCAGATAATTTACCATTACCAATACCCGCATCTATAATCAAATTATATTGAGCCGTTTGAATCAAAATTGGATGTGTCGGTAAATTGATTTGATTTCGTTCATTTGCATTGTATTGCTTTGACCACAACGGCTTCGGAACAACACCAAACATTGCACCGCCATCCATTTTTGTATTGCCACCATTTAGATAATGAATAGATATATCCCCGATCTTCATAACATCACCTATTCTTTCTGTATTCGTTATTACAATTAGCATGTGTTTATTACATCATATCACTATTCATAAATGCGAACAAAAACGAAACGTCCCACACTAATACACTTCTAACTACTTATAAAGATTAATGCAATCATATTATATGTAAATGCATCATAACCATCGGCCTGTAATTTTAAATTAATAATTAAAATTTACAAGTAAAATGCAAGCTTTATTCTTTTAAATCAAAGGTATTTAGTATAACATTGTTCATAGGCGCATTATCTCCTTTAGTTATTTGTTTAGTCACTTTTAATTATAGAGATAATTGCGCTTTTTTTATATTCAAAATCAAAAAATCGGACAGATGAAAAGTTAAAAACTTTTTCCATCAGTCCGATTTATTATAGAACCTTTATCTATAGAACCATTATAGTACGAAAAAACACTTATGATTGTATGTGTACATACCCTCATAAGTGCTCTATTTTTGTGAATGGAATTTCGCTTCCATACGATAAATACGTGACCCTTTATCCGAAAATTTCTTTTCATATTCTGTTAAAATATTACTGCCATCGTCTTCTTGATGTAAATTTAGATTTATTTTTGTAAAATACATTCCAAATTGAGACATACTTTCTAAACTGTAGGCAAATAGTCCTCTGTTATCAGTTTTAAAATGTAAATCTCCTTCATCATTTAAGATTTGTTGATACAACGCTAAAAACGTATGATACGTTAAACGTCGTTTTGCATGACGATTTTTTGGCCATGGATCTGAAAAGTTCAAATAAATACGCGAAACTTCGCCGTCTTTAAAATATTCATTTAATTCAATGGCGTCATTACAAATAATCTTTAAATTTGTTAAACCCATCTCTTTAACTTTATCCAATACTTTATAAACGATACTTTTCTCACGTTCCATTGAAATATAGTTAATATGAGGATTTTGAGCAGCTAATGTTGTAATAAACTGCCCCATACCCGAACCAATTTCAATGTGTATCGGTTGCGTTTTATCAAACCATTCAGTCATTTTCCCTGCATGTTGACCGTCCATGTCAACCAATTCAGGATGATCTTTTAAATAATCTTCAGCCCATGGTTTGTATCGAACTCTCATATTTTATTCTCCTCTTAAATAAACATGTTACTATTCATAACTTCATTTAGGAATTTAAGCCAAGTGTTCATATCCTTATATCTTTTTTGCTCTTCATACCATTGAACAAGACCTATAGATTGAATTACCGTATACCATTTCATACGTTTATTTAAATTCAAGCTCTCTTGAACACCATATGTTTCAAGCCATTCAGACCATTGTTGTTGTGGAACATAGTTGTAAAGCAGCATTCCGATATCAATTGCCGGGTCTGCAATCATTGCACCTTCCCAATCAACTAAAAATAGTTCATCTCGATCGGATAATAACCAATTATTATGATTCACATCACCATGTACAACAGTGAAAAAACGCGAATCTAAACTCGGTATATGCTCTTCTAAATAGGTTAATGATTTTCTCACAATATGATGTGTTAAAACTTCTCTTGATAAAGAGGCATTAATTTTATTAAGCATAATCTCAGGAGTAATAGGTTCCATTTCCATACGCTTTAACATACTTAATAAAGGTCTAGAATTGTGTATCTTCTTTAATAAATGTGCAACTCTTGTTTGCTTCATTTCGTTTGAAGATAGTTCACGCCCATTTTTCCAATGTTGTGCTGTAACAACCTCGCCTGTTTCTATGCGTTTCGTCCATACTAATTTGGGCACAATACCTTCTGCTGATAATGCCGCAATAAATGGATTTGAATTTCGTTTTAAAAACAACTTTTGTCCATCTTGTTCAGCCATATATGCTTCACCAGATGCACCACCTGCTGAATCAAGTGTCCACCCTAATTGATAAAACTGCTCCAACTCGTCCACCTCACTTTCAATTAGAAAATGGCTCTAGAAATAGGTTTTTCAAGAGCCATATATTCTAATTTATAACACCATACTGGTACAAATATTATGTCCAGATAATTATTGTAAATCCTCAACCAATGCCTACATTACACGACTAAATTCAAATCGTAATGTCTGTCATTGACACCATACATTCTATAGTCACTTACTTGACATATAATGTTACCGTGTCTAAAACTACATGTTTTTGAATCTCTGTAGGCGATAAACTCTAGTTTTCAAAATAATTGCTATCCCATTTTCATGGTTAGCATAAATTTATGAACTGTAACATTTACGTACTTAGTAAAATATGATGCACATCATATTTGTAACTCATAGAAAATTTTATAATTTTTATCATTATATTTCAACTGAAAATGAGAAAAAAAATGGCACTTTTTACTAATATGTGTTTTCTAAACAACACTTTTAAGCTTCGTTTTAAATTATAACATAATTCACTTACGAAAGTTGATAAATTTAAGTAATTTAATCTAAAAATATGATGAAAGAATTTTAAATACTGTGTGACTCTATATACTTTTCAAATCCTTCTTGTAGTTGACGTGTAATTGGGCCAACTTTACCATCATTAACTGGTTCACCATCTAATTTAATAACAGGTGTAACCTCAGCTGAAGTACTTGAAACAATAACTTCATCTGCGTTTTTCAAGAAATCTACAGTAAACGTTTCTTCTTTAAATGGGATGTTATAGTCTTCGGCAATTTTTTTAATTACAATTCGTGTAATACCATTAAGAATATAGTTGTTAATCGGATGTGTATAAATCACACCGTCTTTAATTGCATAAGCATTACTTGAAGATCCTTCAGTTACAGTTTCACCTCGATGTTGAATTGCTTCAACTGCATTATATTTCACAGCATATTCTTTTGCTAATACATTTCCTAATAAGTTCAAGCTTTTAATGTCGCAACGTAACCATCGGATATCTTCAACGGTAACACCATTCACACCATTTTCTAAATGATCATAAGGACGATCATAACTCTTTGTATAAGCAACAATTGCTGGTTCTACTTCAGGTGTCGGGAAGCTATGATTCCTTTCAGCTACACCACGCGTTGCTTGAATATAAATTGCCCCAGTTTCAATTTGATTCATATCAACTAATTTACGAGATAGTTCAATTAATTCTTCTACAGAATAATTTAAATCTAAACCAATCTCATTGGCACTACGTAAAAATCTTTCATAATGTTCTGTTACTGTAAATAACTTACCATTATATACTCGAATGTATTCATAAATACCATCGCCAAATACGTATCCTCTGTCGTTGTATGAAACCTTTGCTTCACTTGGACTTACAAACTCACCATTTAAAAAAATTTTTTCCATATATTATTCCTCCACGCATAATGAATAAATTGCTTCTAAGTAAATACTAGTTGCGTTAAATAACTGTTTTTTAGTGATATATTCATTTTTCTGATGCATTAAATCTTCAGAATCACTAAACATTGCGCCAAATGCTACACCCTTGTCTAAGTTTCTCGCATAAGTACCGCCACCTATAGTATAAGGTTCAGTCATATCATTTGTTTGATTTCTATATGCAGTAACTAACTTTTGTACAAAAGGATCATTTTTATCAACATAATGTGGTGGTTGGACTTTACCTAATTTCACTTCAAAGCCATATTGTTGAATCTCATTTGCAAAACGATCCATAGCTTTTTCAAATTCAAATCCTTCTGGGTAGCGTAAGTTGATACCGAAAAGACCTGCGTTTTCATTATCATATGTAATAACACCAATGTTAGTTGTCACGTCACCCATGACATCTGTATGGAATTTCATTCCCATCTTTTCACCAAAATCTGAATTAAATAAGTAGCGATTACTAAATGCTACAAACGCTTGTGCATTATTATCAAGATTTAATGATGCTAAGAATTTTAGTAAGTAAAGACCCGCATTCACACCGATAGATGGATCCATACCATGAACCGCTTTACCTTCAACTGTTAAAACTAGAATGCCACTATCAACAGTACTATCACCTTGTAAATGATTTTGTTCTAAAAAGTACTCAAAGTCTTGAATAACATCTGTCATATTTTCTTTAACAAGCACTCTTGCTTCTGCATGATCAGGCACCATGTTGTAACGTTCACCAGATTTAAAAGTTATTAATTCATAATCAGGTTCATCTTGATCTTCAGCAAGCTTATTTTGAACTAAGTCAAATGTTGTAATGCCTTTTTCACCATGAATACACGGAAATTCTGCATCTGGTGCAAAACCTAATGTTGGCATTTCTTCTGTTTTAAAATAGCGATCCGTACATTTCCAATCAGATTCTTCATCCGTACCAATAATCATATGAATACGTTTCTTCCAATCCACATTCATATCTTCTAATATCTTAATTGCATAATAAGCAGCAATTGTTGGACCTTTGTCATCAAGTGTACCTCTAGCTATGATAGCATCTTCTGTTACAACCGGCTCGAACGGATTACTATCCCATCCATCACCAGCAGGAACAACGTCAACATGACATAAGATACCTAATACGTCACTTCCTTTACCTGCCTCAATTCTTCCTGCAATATGATCCACATCATGTGTTGTAAATCCATCTCTATGTGCAATTTCATACATGTAGTCTAATGCCTTACGAGGACCTGGACCAACTGGTGCGTCTTCTGATGCTTTTGCATCATCTCTCACACTTTCAATTGCTAATAATCCTTTTAAGTCATTAATGATTTGATCTTCGTATTGTTGAACTTTTTCTTTCCACATTCGAAATCGACTTCCTTTTTTCTATAAGTTAAATTCTATTTTACATGAAATGATATAAAAACTACAATAAGATGTCAGAAAATAATAAAAAGGAACAAAACGATGCTATCGATATGACACAAATCATAAATAGCTGCTTTGTTCCTTTTCTGTATTAATTTAATTTAATATGCCAGTTCAATACCAACTTATTAATTGTATGCCTTATTCTTTATCAGATAATGCATTTTTATTCTTTTTTAAATCTTCTTCAGTGACGATACGTAAATTATTATTTGGTGCTGCGCCACCTTCATCATCAAATTTACCTTTTTCAATACTTTCGTCAGTCTTATTGTCATATTCGGTAAATTTTGATTTTTCTTCTTCGAAAAATGCTTTTGGATTATTTTTTAATCTATTAGCATATTCTTTCGGATTTGTTTTTACTTCTTTAATTGTTTCATTAGCAATTGTTCCTAATTGCGTCGCTTTATCCTTAGCATTATCTTTATAGCTTTGAGGATCTTGTTTATATTTATTATATTCTGCTTTCAGCTTGTCACGACTATCTTTACGTGTAACAAGTACAGCTGCTACAGCGCCACCTATACCTAAAATCGCTTTAAATAAATTACCTTTTGCCATATCAATCGTCTCCCTTTTATTTATAATTTAATTTGTCAAAATCATTTTCAGTTAATAAACGATATTCTCCTGAATCTAGATTGCTGTCCAATTCTAAATCAGCAATTTTGATACGTCTTAAATGTAATACCTCATTTTGAATGCTATGAAACATTCGTTTAACTTGATGATATTTTCCTTCATAAATTGTTACGTGTGACGTTTGATTATCAATATAAGTTAAAATTGCAGGCTTAACCTTGCCATCAGACAGTGTTACACCCTCTTTAAAAGCTTGAATGTCGTCTTCAGTGATAGGATTTGCTGAAATAACTTCATATTTTTTAGAAACATGTTTGTTTGGACTCATTAATTCATGATTAAAATCACCATCATTCGTTATCAATAAAAGCCCTTCTGTATCTTTATCAAGACGACCAACCGGAAAAATATTTAGATGTTGGTATTCAGGTATTAAATCAATAACGGTTTTTGAATGATGATCTTCAGTTGCTGATATATAACCTTTTGGCTTATTTAACATAATATAGACATTTTCAATGTATTCTATTAATTCTCCACGAACTGTTATCTTATCGTTTTCTGGTTCTATATGTGTTTTTGGTGATTTAATTACTTGTTCGTTGACATTTACAAGGCCTTTTTTAAGTAACTGTTTGACCTCATTACGTGTACCAACGCCCATATTTGCTAAAAATTTATCTATTCTCATCGTAAAAACCTAACTCTACGTCTTAATTTTTCAGGAATTTCACCTAAGAATTCGTCCGCAAGACGCGTTTTAATTGTGATTGTACCGTAAATTAGAATACCTACTGTAACACCTAAAATAATAATGATTAAGTAACCAAGTTTAGTAGGTTCTAAGAATAGATTTGCAAGGAAGAATACTAATTCTACACCTAGCATCATAATAAATGAATACAAGAATATTTTTGCAAAATGAATCCAACTATAGCTGAATTTAAACTTCGCATATTTTTTAAGAATATAGAAATTACATCCAATTGCAAATAATAATGCGATACTAGTACTTAAAATTGCACCAGGTGTATGGAATAACATAATTAATGGATAGTTTAACGCTAACTTGATAACTACAGAAGCTAAAATAACATAAACTGTTAATTTCTGTTTATCTATACCTTGTAACATTGATGCCGTTACACTTAATAGTGAAATTAGTATTGCTACAGGCGCATAATAGAATAATAAGCGACTACCATCATGGTTAGGGTCATGACCTAAAACAATTGGATCGTAACCATAGAAAACTGTGAATAATGGTTGTGCCAAGGCCATAATTCCAATACTAGCTGGAACAGTTATAAACATTAATACACCAATAGATGTTCTAATTTGATGATGCATTTCATGTAAGCGACCTTCTGCAAATGTTTTTGTAATATAAGGAATTAAACTCACTGCAAAACCAGCACTTAATGATGTCGGAATCATTACAATTTTATTAGTTGACATATTTAGCATATTAAAGAATATATCTTGTAACTGTGAAGGTATACCAACTAAAGATAAAGCACCGTTATGTGTAAATTGATCTACTAAGTTAAATAATGGATAATTCAAACTTACAATAACGAACGGTATACTATAAGCAATAATTTCTTTATACATCTTGCCATATGACACATCTATATCTGTGTAATCAGATTCGACCATACGATCAATATTATGCTTACGCTTTCTCCAGTAATACCAGAGTGTGAATATACCAATAATCGCACCAACTGCTGCTGCAAAAGTAGCAATACCATTGGCTAATAAAATAGAGCCATCAAAGACATTTAGTACTAAATAACTTCCGATTAATATGAAAATCACGCGTGCAATTTGCTCAGTTACTTCTGACACTGCTGTTGGCCCCATAGATTTATAACCTTGGAATATCCCTCTCCATGTCGCTAATACAGGAATAAAGATAACAACCATACTAATGATTCTTATAATCCAAGTAATATCATCGACTGACCAACCGTTTTTATCATGAATGTTTCTAGCTAATGTTAATTCAGAAATATAAGGTGCTAAGAAATACAGTACCAAGAAACCTAAAACACCGGTAATACTCATTACAATAAAACTCGATTTATAAAATTTCTGACTTACTTTATATGCCCCAATAGCATTATATTTCGCAACATATTTCGAAGCTGCTAATGGTACACCTGCTGTCGCAACTGCAATTGCAATATTATATGGTGCATAAGCGTATGTGAACGGCGCCATATTTTCTTGTCCACCAATTAAATAGTTGAATGGAATGATAAAAAGTACGCCCAATACCTTGGTAATTAATATACTAATGGTAATTAAAAAGGTTCCACGCACCATTTCTTTACTTTCACTCATTACGAATCTCCCTATCTCATGTTTATTAAAGTTTTGTAAACTAAAAGCTGTTTCTCTGTAAAATCATTTTTCATTATTATGAATATATCACAAAACTTTATTTCATTGTCGTATATTCAATGAATTATCATAACAAAATTATCAACACATTGTCATTGAATACTAGATTTTGATTAGAATATTACGAAATTTCATATAAACATTATACTACTATTTGAGATGAACATCGCATAACAGTAGAAAAATCATTCTTATCATACACATACATCTTCATTTTTTATGAAGTTCACATTATAAATATATTCAACATAATTGTCATCTCATAACACAAGAGATATAGCAAAGTTTAAAAAAGTACTATAAAATAGCAATTGAATGTCCAGTAACAAATTTGGAGGAAGCGTATATGTATCAAACAATTATTATCGGAGGCGGACCTAGCGGCTTAATGGCGGCAGTAGCTGCAAGCGAACAAAGTAGCAGTGTGTTACTCATTGAAAAAAAGAAAGGTCTAGGTCGTAAACTCAAAATATCTGGTGGCGGTAGATGTAACGTAACTAATCGATTACCATATGCTGAAATTATTAAGAACATTCCTGGAAATGGGAAATTTTTATATAGTCCCTTTTCAATTTTTGATAATGAATCCATCATAGATTTTTTTGAGTCTAGGGGTGTTAAATTAAAAGAAGAAGATCACGGGCGTATGTTTCCAGTTTCCAACAAAGCACAAGACGTGGTTGATACATTAGTGACAACTATCGAACGCCAACATGTAACGATTAAAGAAGAAGAAGCTGTTAGTAGAATCGAAGTTAATACAGACCAAACTTTCACTGTACATACTCAAAATAATAGTTATGAAAGCCATTCGCTAGTGATTGCTACAGGTGGTACAAGTGTCCCTCAAACTGGTTCAACTGGTGATGGTTATAAGTTCGCACAAGATTTAGGTCATACCATTACTGAGTTATTCCCGACCGAAGTTCCAATTACATCAGCTGAACCTTTCATCAAATCCAATCGTCTAAAAGGTTTAAGTTTAAAAGATGTTGAATTGTCAGTACTTAAGAAAAATGGTAAAAAACGCATCAGTCATCAAATGGATATGTTATTTACTCATTTTGGTATCAGTGGTCCAGCTGCATTAAGATGTAGTCAGTTTGTTTATAAAGAACAAAAAAATCAAAAGACACAGCACATTTCTATGGCAATCGATGCATTTCCTGAATTAAACCATGAACAATTAAAACAACACATCACATCATTATTATCGGACACACCAGATAAAATCATTAAAAACAGTTTGCATGGTCTAATTGAAGAGCGCTACTTACTGTTCATGCTGGAACAAGCAGGAATCGATGAAAATACCACATCACATCACTTATCAAATCAACAATTGAACGACTTAGTAAATATGTTTAAAGGGTTTGTATTTAAGGTGAACGGGACATTACCTATAGATAAGGCATTTGTCACAGGTGGTGGTGTGTCACTTAAAGAAATTCAACCTAAAACAATGATGTCTAAATTAGTTCCGGGATTATTTTTATGTGGTGAAGTATTAGATATACATGGTTATACTGGTGGTTATAATATTACAAGTGCACTCGTAACAGGACATGTCGCTGGATTATATGCCGGACATTACTCACATGCATCAATGGAATAATAGTATAAAATTTGGTTCGATTCTCTTTAGTAGATCAACTTTTTCATTCAAATAAAAATGACCTTAATATAACTGAGTCACTAAAAAGTGTCGTTATATTAAGGTCATTTCGTTAATTATGATTCTTTTTCGTTTTTAGTACGTCTTCTAGCTAACAAAGCCGCACCTGTAATCAGTGCAAATTCTTTCAATGGTAAATCCATTCCTTCAGAACCTGTATTTGGAAGTTCTTTTTCAACTTTGCGCGATTCATGTGTCTCTTCTTTTTTAATAGGCGTACAAACTTTTGGAGCTGGCTGAATTTCTTTTGGTGATACTTTCGTCGCTTCAGCTGGTAATTTAATTGCTAAAATTTCATCAACAATGAATTGCGTGTGTTGTTTGATGTCATTTAATGTCGCATCTTCATCAATCATTCTATTGCCATCTGCAACATATTGATCAATTAATACTTTTACTTTAGCTAATTGTTCTGGTGTTGCGATCGCTTTGAATTTCGCATATGTTTGTTGAGCAATGTTATCAATGCGCAGTAAGCTATTTTCTTTTTCAGTAATTACTGCTTCTATATCGCTTAATGCAACATTAAATCGTTTTAAAACTGCATCAACATCAGCATTAGTGCGTGCTGTTTTTAATTCTTCATCCATTTGTAATTTTAAAGCAGTTATAGCTTTTAATGCATCAGCCTTATTACGATCACTTACTTTTCGATAATTTTGCACTAAAGCAGTGACGCGTGCAAGATCATCATTAATCGTTTTTTCAGCATCTGGCTTTTTAATAGGATGTACATCTAAATCATGTATTGTTTGTAGATTTAATGATGCTGTTTTATCAACTTGTGCATTGCTACGATCTTGATCAATTTGTCCAATAGCAGTGTCATAAATATTTTGTAACTGTGCTAATATACTATTTCTTTCTTCTACCGTTGCTTGAATATTCGCTTCAATTGCTTGTTTTTTATCGTTGAATAATGTTGTCAATTGTTCTCGAGCAGACGCCTTTCTGTTAATAACAGGTTCGATTTCACGAATTTCGTTTTTTTCATTATGCAATAAATATGCCACATCAGCATTAGTCACTGCACTAGCAATTTGTTGTTTAGCTTTAATTAACTCTTTTTCAACTTGTGCAATTGCAATATTTTGTTCTTCATCTGTCGCTTCGTTATTTGCTTTAATTAAATTAATTTTATTTGTAGCGATATTTTGAATTTGTTGTAATGCTGTTGTTTTAACTGTTGTCGCTGGTTTAATTTTTGAAATAATATTTTGAGCATTTATACTATCTTGATTAACTTGGGCAGTCTTATCTGCATGATTGATCTGATCAATAGCCTGATTAAGTGCTTGTTCTACTAAATGTTTAGCAGCTAGTCTTTCTTCTTCAGTTGATAAATCGCTTTGATCGATTAGTGCATTTTGAGCTTCGGCTTTTACACCAACAGATTGACGCGCTGCTGGTTTAACTTGAACTTTAGGTAAAATCACTTTGATGTTGTCGTTGCCATCAGTCTCAGTTCGATCCACTTCTGCATTCGTTTTGTTTTGTGCAATGTCATTTTTAATTGTATTTACAATTTTATTTAAAGTATCAATAGCAACATCTCTTTCATCTTGAGTAGTATCCAACGTATTTCGGATTGCATCGAGTTGATTTTTATTATTTTCTTCAATGCTATCAAGCGCAGCTCGTTTACGTCTTACTTTAGGTTTTATTTGCTCTATTGCCTTGATTGTTTGATTTCTAACATCAGTAACAGCAGCATCTTGATTTGTATTTTCTATTTCTTGTTGCGCTTGTTTGAGTGTGTCGCTAATTAATTGATTCGCTTCATCTAATTCATCAACTGTTGCATGTGGTGTATCTTTTATTGATTCTACTTGATTTTCTGCACTTGCTTTTATTGCTTGTTGTGCTTCAGGCTTAATTACAATATGAGGTTGTACACCTTTTAGTGTAGCAATGCCATTTGTTTCAACACGTTTCACATCATTATTCGTTACTGCTTGATTGATGTTTTGTAATGCAAGTTTTTCATTATTCGCTAATTGATTTAAAGCAACTTGTTTTTCTTCATCAGTCGCATGTTCAGCTTGCTCTATTTCTTGCTTTTTAGTCTCATATTGTTGCTTTACTGCATCTCTAGCAGCTGCTCTAACAATATGTTCAGGCGCTACTAAAGCAATGCTATCAAGCGCTTGACTTGTTGTATCATCAACTTGTTGATTTGTTCTATTATTCGTAATATCTGTCATGGCTTGATTTACAAATTCATTGATTTTATCTAGTGCTACTTGTCTTTCTTCTGCTGTTGCTTCTTTATCCTGATTAATCTTAGCACGTAATTCATTCGCTTTTTGATTGATTTTTTCACGTGCAGCTGGTTTAACTTTTGTTTCAGGTTGAATAATTTTAATCGCTGATACACCATTTGTTGCTGCTTGATTCACCTGACTATTCGTTTGAGCTTGGTCAATAGCTGCAAGTGCTTTTTCTTTTTCTTTTGCTAATGCTTGTGAAGCAACTTCTTTCTCATTATCTGTTGAATCAAGACTATTATCAATTTGCTGTTGCTTTTCTTTAACAGCTTTTTCAATATCTGCAATTGCCTTTGGTTTAATTACTACTTCAGCTTCAACATTATCTATAGCATTTACCGCTTGATTTGTAGTTGCGTCTACCTGATCATTTGTTTGGTTTTGATTAATTTGATTAAATGCTTGATCTTTAAGTTGATTGATTTGATTAACAGCAGCCTGCTTTTCTTCGTCAGTTGCATTAGGTGTTTGTTTAACCGCTTCAATACGCTTCGCCACTTCAGCAGTGATTTTATCTCGCGCTGCTTGTTTTTTTACTACGCCAACTTGAACAGCATCGATATTATTCTCTGCTACTGTCGCAGCTTGGTCTACTTCTGCATTTGTGTTAGCTTGTTTAATACTTTCAATAGCTTGTTGTCTGTCTTGATTTAAAGTATTGATTGCAGCATTTTTCTCATCATTCGTTGCATCTGGTGTAGCATTGATTTCAGCTAATTTAGCATTATAATGCTGATTGATTTGTGCTAATGCTGCAGGTTTTTTAACAATATTTGGCTGAATCGCATTAATTGCTTTTGTACCTAATTGTTGCGCTTGATCTACTTCCGCATTTGTATCAGCTTGATTTATATTATTAATTGCCGTTGCTAACTCTTGATCCACTTGATTTAAAGCCACTTGCTTTTCTTCAGTTGTTGCATTTGTGTTTTGATTAATTTCTTGCTTTTTAGCAGTTGCTAAATCATTTAATACACCTGTAGCAGTTTGTTTCTTCGTTACATGCGGTTGAACTGCGCCGATTTGATTGACTGCATCGTCTCTAATACTATTGACCATCGCAGTAGTAGACGTCACACCAATATCAGTTAATGCTCTATTTTTAAGTGTATTGACACGATTTATCGCTTCTTGTTTCTCTTCTCGAGTCGCGCCAGGTGTTGCATTGATATTTGTTATCGCCTCTCGCGCTTTATCATTTACAACATTGCGAGCATCCGTTTTAACTTGTGTTGCCGGTTGAATCACAACTATATTTTGTGTGCCCTGATCTTTTGCTTGTGCAACTTCTTGATTCGTATCTGCTGCATTAATATTTTGCTTCGCTGTGGCTACAGCTTGATCAAGTAATTGTTGTGCTGCTTGTTGTTCTTCGAGCGTCGCATCATTATTATTAAATATCGTATTATGTTGCGTTTCCGCACTTTTATCAATGGCATTTTTTGCATCTGTTTTTACCTTTGTAGCTGGTGTAATTGCTTGTATTCCTTGTATCGCATTTGTCTTCACTTGTTCCACTTCAGCATTGGTATTAGCGTTTAAAATGTTTGTGTTTGCTGCAGTTACAGCAGCATTCACTTTGTCAATTGCTGCTTGTCTTTCTTCTTGAGTCGCATCAGGATTAGCATTGATCTCTGCGATATGTTGTTGTGCATCATGTGATACAGCATCCCTTGCAGCTTGCTTAACAACAGTTACAGGAGCAATTGGATTAATGGCATTTAGACCATCTCCTTTGGCGTTATCAACATCAGCATTTGTTGTTGCTTGATTGATTTGTTCTAAAGCATGGTTGGTTGCTTGAGTTAATTCGTTCAATGCTGCATTTTTCTCTTCCTGAGTTGCTTCTCTATTACTATTTATTTGTTGTCTTTTCGTTGCTGTTGCTTGGTTAATTGCATCTCTTGCAGCTTTTTTATGAGTTACTTGAGGAACAACTGCTCCAATAGTATTGATGCCATTATTTTTAGCTGTTTCAACGTCAGCATTTGTAGTAGCATTCGTAACATTATCAATAGCATCTGTTTCATCCGTAGCTAATTGATTTATTGCATCTTGAATCTCGTCTTCAGTAGCATCTGGTGTTGCATTGATAATTTCCCTTTGTTTCGTTGCTTTATCACGTATTGCTTTTTTAGCATTTGGTTTAACAACCGGTGTTGCAGTATCCCCACTTAAGGTCTGTATACCTTGATCTTTGATTCTAGTAACGCCATCATCAGTCGTTTGGTCACCAATATTACCAATTATTTCATTTTTATGTTCCTCGATAACTTGTATTGCTGCTTGTTTTTCTTCATCTGTCAATTCATCATTTTGATTAACTAAATCTTCCATTTGGTCAACTTTTTTATTAACTGCATTTTCAGCATCAACACTTCGAATTAACGTATGTTGCATTTGATTAGTTAATGAATCAATATCTGCTTGAGAAACTCTTTTATTTAATGGTACATTGTTACGATTTTCATCTAAAATCGTTTGTGCGCGTCGTTTCAGACCATTAAAGATATCTAATGACGCAAATGTATAATCAGCTTGTTGAATACGTCTGTCAACTTCGGCTTGTAATGCATCTTTATTCATGATGATATCGATAGTATATGGATTTGTATTTATAGTATGACTTTCTGCAGCTGAATTAATGAAATCTTGTGTATATGTTTTATACGTTAATGTCTCGTTAAATGTTACTGTTCTTGGTGTCGGCACATTATTTACACGTAATTTATATCTTAAATCGAGTATTTTATCAGGCATAAGTCGTGCCGGAGAGTTTGCTGTACCTCCTCCAGTACTTTTAATTGTTATCACACGATTTGCTGCATCATATGTAACATTCATATCATTAACATCAACGCCTGAATTGTTACTTGGAAAATCTTTAGTCAATGAATTGTTCACATATTCAACACCTTCAGGTAATTGAACTTGATATACAAAGTCATTTGTATCTAGAGAAGCACCAGAATTACCATTATTCTTTAATGATGTTGTTACAGTAAACTCTTTATTATTTGTTGCTGTTGGATCCATTGTTCGTCTTTCAACATAAACATGTGACCCAGAATGAAGTCCGATAGAGTCAACAAAGCTATAGTATTTGTAACCATCTTTTAGTTGATAAATGCCACGCGCATCTGTTATTGCGTCATTTTTAGGTACAAATTGAATTTTGAGATTTCTCACATTATCAGGTACTTTAAATAAACGCAAAGTTGGACCGCCTTCAACAGTCTTTTCAGCAATCGTATCATTAGTATCAGCATTTTTGATAATAACATTTGTTGCGCCTTGACCGTTTTTAGTAGTCATTGTATTAAATTCAAAGATTAATTCAGAATTCGGATTTACTGTTAATGCTTTCTCGATACCATTAAAATCGCCATGGTCATTCGTATCAGTTCCATGTATACGACCTAATGCAATTACATTTCCTTGTGCTTGATAGTTCTTAGCATCAGCTGAATCAAACATACTTGTTCTAACCATCGCATGACTAAACACACCTACTTTACCACCATTGATAAGTGTAAAGCCTGGTAAATTATCAACAACTGTTACTGATGGTACAGAACGGTTGGTACTTGGTCTAATACCATTGTCATCAAATGACAGCACTTCGTTAGGTGCATTTTGTCCTGCATTATTGGCATTAGGATCAGTTGTAGGCGTGTATGGCGCTGTAATTGCAACTGGTGCACCACCGTTTCCTGCCGCTGCAGCCGCTGGATCTGCTGGAGTTGCATTAGGATCTGCCGGTGCCGCACGTCTACTTCTCTTTTTCGGTCTATTAGATGCTGGTTCAGCAATTGCAACTAGCTCTGGTTTATCTGAAGAATGACGAACATCTTCTTGAATTTCCTTTAAAGTTAGATGTCCTCCTGAACCATTTTCATTTGTTTTATTTGGTACATTTAATGTGGTATTATTCGACACTGCATCATTATTATTAGCGTTTGACACTGTCTCAGTTGCTGTTGTATTGCCATCTGTATGATTATTGTTTTGTGCTGAAGGCGTACTTGATTGCACTGATGTTGGCGTAGCTTGATTTACTATACTACCATTATTATGATTAACCAATGCTTGATTCGTTGCTTGATTGGTTGTTGCAGATTGATTAGGTGTATTCTGCGCACTATTTGCTAAACCTCTATTATTAGCAACATCTTTATCTTGTGAATTTACAGGTGTTGCTTGATTAGTATCGCTTTGTACATTATTATCCGTAGTTAAGGCTTGTGCACCATTTGGGTTTGAAAGTAATAAAACTGTTCCGATTAAAGTAGAGAATATGCCTACTTTATACTTCCTAATACTATATTTATTTTTCTTTAACAAATTCATTTCATTTTCCTCCTGGTTGTCTGTTCTCTGCTGTGTTGTTAAGAATTATGCTAAAAATATACGCTCCCTCATATTATGTTTATAGCTATATTATTTTGTACAATATTTTAAGTTCACTCAATTTTATCATCATCATTTTATAAAATAAAGTTTTATTTTATTACAATTTAGTTTCCGTTTTGTAATTAAAATCTTAATAAAACATAACAAGAACGCTTTAGATTGTTTTGTAACAGAAAGTAATTCATACCAAAAAACACCAAGCAACCGAAACGTTACTTGGTGTCATTACAAATGTAATATTATTTTAAATTATGTCACTACTTTAAATACTTTTTATTTCCAAACCTTCATCGCCCCATGCGTGCATGCCGCCTTCGACATTTACAGCATCAATGCCATTTGCCTCTAAATATTCTACAACTTTAGCGCTTCGAACTCCACCAGCACATACAATATAATATATTTCATTTTTATTAAATGAATTTAAATTATCCGGAATGGTATCCATTGGAATCAACTTTGCATTAGGAATATATCCCATTGCTGTTTCTTCGTCAGTACGAACATCAACAATTTGAACTGGTTTAGATTCTAAAAGTTTGTTTTTTAATTCATCTGTAGTAATTGACTTCATTTCAAAGTCCTCCTTAAAACATTATTTAGCTACAATATTGACTAATTTTTGAGGAACAGCGATGACTTTCATGATGTCTTTACCTTCAATACTCGCTTTAACATTGTCATTAGATAAGGCAATTTCTTGCATTTCTTCTTTTGATGTATCTTTAGCAATTTTAATTTTAGCTCTCAATTTACCATTCACTTGAACAACGATTTCTACTTCATCATCTACAAGTAGTGCTTCGTCATAAGTTGGCCAAGGTTGGTACGTAATAGACTCTTCATGTCCTAATTTTGACCATAATTCTTCACCGATATGTGGTGCA
Organism: Staphylococcus sp. EG-SA-15; assembly: GCF_017151895.1. NCBI lineage: Bacteria > Bacillati > Bacillota > Bacilli > Caryophanales > Staphylococcaceae > Staphylococcus > Staphylococcus sp. EG-SA-15. The sequence goes on from NZ_JACVZN010000006.1 coordinate 47,664, forward strand.
ATAGGTGCTAACATTTTAACGAAGCCTTCAATGTAAGGTTTATAAACTTCATCAACTTTATAACACTCATTAATAAATACCATTAATTGACTAATAGCAGTATTAAATCCTAATGTTTCAAAGTCTTCTGTTACCTTTTTAACAGTTTGGTTATAAACTTTATCTAAAGATTTATTATTTGTAGTTACAATTTTTGAACTCAATGTCCCATCTTCATTTACCATTAAACGCCATACGCGATCTAAGAATCGACGAGACCCATCTAATCCTTTTTCACTCCATGCAATTGCAGCATCTAAAGGTCCCATAAACATTTCGTAAAGACGTAAAGTATCTGCACCATGAGACTGTACTATATCATCAGGATTGATTACATTTCCTTTAGATTTACTCATCTTCTCATTACCTTCTCCTAAAATCATACCTTGGTTAAATAATTTTTGGAAAGGTTCTTTAGTAGGTACGATACCCAAATCATAAAGGACTTTATGCCAAAATCTTGCATATAATAAGTGAAGAACCGCATGTTCTACTCCACCGATATATAAATCAACAGGTAACCAATGTTTTAATTTTTCAGGATCTGCTAACATATTTTCATTTTTAGGATCGATGTAACGTAAATAATACCAACAACTACCTGCCCATTGTGGCATTGTATTTGTTTCACGACGTCCTTTCATACCTGTTTTTTCATCTACAACATTTACAAATGAATCAATATTAGCTAGTGGAGACTCACCAGTCCCTGATGGCTTGATTTCATCTGTTTCAGGTAACAACAATGGTAGCTCTTCTTCAGGAACAGTTGTCATTGTTCCATCTTCCCAATGAATGACAGGAATTGGTTCGCCCCAATAACGCTGACGACTGAATAACCAATCTCTTAATTTGTAATTAACTTTCTTTTCGCCAGCACCTTTTTGCTCTAATAATTGAATAGCTTTAGTAATTGCCGCTTCATTTTCTAAACCATCAAGTTCACCAGAATTAATATGTTTACCTTCACCAGTGTATGCTGCTTCTTCAACATTTCCACCTTCGATGACTTCAATGATTGGCAAATCAAACTTTTTAGCAAATTCATAATCTCTGTCATCATGCGCTGGTACTGCCATAATTGCTCCAGTACCATATGTTGATAATACATAATCAGCAATCCAAATTTGTACTTTTTCACCAGATAAAGGATTAATTGCATATGCACCAGTAAACACACCTGATTTATCTTTTGCTAAATCTGTACGTTCTAAATCCGACTTTTTAGAAGCTTCTGTTTGATAAGCTTTTACTTTTTCTTTATATTCATCAGTTGTAATTGAATTAACTAATGCATGTTCAGGACTTAAGACTAAGAATGATGCACCATAGATTGTATCTGGTCTAGTCGTAAATACTTCTACTTTTCCTTCCGTATTATCTACATCAAATGAAACTTTGGCCCCTTCAGAACGTCCAATCCAATTGCGCTGCATATCTTTTAAAGATTCAGGCCAATCTAAATCATCTAAATCTGCTAATAATTGATCTGCATATTCTGTGATTTTAAGTACCCATTGTTTCATCGGCTTACGATAAACTGGATGTCCACCACGTTCAGAGACACCATCAATCACTTCTTCGTTAGATAAAACAGTGCCTAATGCTGGACACCAGTTAACTGCAACTTCATCAACGTATGCTAAACCTTTGTTATATAACTGTATGAAAATCCACTGTGTCCATTTATAGTATTCTGGATCTGTTGTATTAACTTCACGATCCCAATCATAACTGAACCCTAATTCTTTAATTTGTCGTTTAAAAGTTTGGATATTTTTCTTTGTAAATTCACGTGGGTCGTTGCCAGTGTCTAAAGCATATTGCTCTGCTGGTAATCCGAATGCATCCCACCCCATCGGATGTAATACATTATATCCTTGCATTCTTTTATATCTTGAAATGATATCTGTTGCTGTATAGCCCTCAGGATGTCCAACATGTAAACCAGCACCTGATGGATATGGAAACATGTCTAAAGCATAAAATTTCTTTTGACCTAAGTTATCATTTGTTTTAAATGTTTTATTTTCGTCCCAATAGTCTTGCCATTTCTTTTCAATTTGATTGTGGTTGTAATTCAACACATTTCCTCCTATTCAATAAAAAAGACACCTCTAACTATTCTATTTACATAGGGACGACATTTGCCGCGTTACCACCCTATTTCACAAAAATTGTGCACTCATTTTAATAGTAAGAGATGTCATTCATTCAATTTAAAATTAATACGATTTACATTTAGTCCTTAACACTAGCTCTCAGCATCACTAGCTTTCTGTAGAAAAGCTCCAAACGAAATTAAATTATACAAATTAATATTATGTTATAACGACATTTATTTCAAGTCTATAACGTTAATTCTATTTACTCATTATGCATCTATTTTTTTAGGTTGCGTATTATTCTCCTTGAAAACCATTAATAATATTAATGCAAATACAAGTAGTAGCATCATACCGATAAACATCATGCGCATATTAAACGCATCAACTAATACACCACCAAGAAATGGACCAAATGCTTTTCCTACTGTAGCAGCTGAATTCACAAAACCTTGGTACTGTCCTTGCTTACCATCTGGCGCTAACTGATTGGCTATAGTTGGAACTGCTGGCCATACAAACATTTCTCCAAAAGTTAAAATAATCATACCGACAACAAATATTGTAAAGTTTTCGGCAAAACTCGTGACAAAGAACGACAACATAAAAATGATGATGCCGACAAACATTTGCTTCTTTAAGTTTCCTTTTAACAGATAGAGAATCGGTTTAATTAATGGTTGTGCTACTAAAATCATTATTCCGTTAATTGTCCATAAAACACTATATTGTGCCATTGAAATATTAATAGATTGTGTAAATGAAGCGATTGTAGACTCCCATTGAATATATGCAACCCAACAAATTGCAAACATTGCACAAATTAGTACTAATGAAATAAATCTTGCTTTATTCTTTTTACCAGTAATATCTAAATGAGTTGGATATTTAACTTTCGCATTAATTTCAATATTAAATTGCGTTACCGCGACAAGCGCAAACACAACATACATAATAAGATTGGCTAAAAAGATATAGTTAAAGCTAAATTCTGCGACAAAGCCGCCCATTGCAGCACCGACAGCCACACCAATATTTTGCGCTAAGTATATCGCATTAAACGTTTGTCTTCCGCCATTTGGCCACACTGCTCCAGCCATAGCGTATATCGCAGGAATAATCATTCCGCCACCAAACCCTAACATTACAAGCCATACAGCATACCAAGGCCACCCGTGAAAGAAATTAAGTAGCGTTGTACTACAAAGACAAGTGAAAGTTCCAATTAAAATCGTCTTGTATCCACCTAATTTATCAAATAGTGAACCACCTAATAAGTTTCCAATAACCATGCCAAATGAATTTATCATTAGCACTAAACCAGCAACAGTTAAACTTTTTCCAAGTTCTTGTTTCATATAAATTGTATTTAAAGGCCACAAAAAACTGGAACCAGTAATATTTAACGCCATGCCAATTACTAGCCACCAGACTGATTTAGGTATATTCATATTTCATAGTTCCTCTCTCTTTTTTGTCAAACTATAATAAACACTATAACATTAAAATATGTTAAAATCTGTACTTAGAACTCTTTTTTTATAGAAAGGAAAATGACATATGGGCAATCATTTCCAATACGCTTTTGAAAACAAACGTTATCACACATGGAATTACCATTTAAAAAATAAATTTGGACAAAAAATATTTAAAGTTGCATTGGATGGCGGGTTTGACTGTCCTAACCGCGATGGCACTGTAGCACATGGTGGATGTACATTTTGTTCTGCTGCAGGTAGCGGAGACTTTGCAGGTAATCGTGCAGATTCAATCGCAGTACAATTTAAAGAAATTAAAGAAAAGATGCATGAGAAATGGCACGAAGGAAAATATATTGCTTATTTTCAGGCATTTACAAATACACATGCACCGGTTGAAGTATTAAAAGAAAAATTCGAACCTGTACTTAAAGAACCGGGTGTTGTGGGATTATCTATTGGTACGCGTCCTGACTGTCTACCAGACGATGTTGTCGAATATTTAGCAGATTTGAATCAACGAACATACTTATGGGTTGAATTAGGACTACAAACAATCCATCAGTCAACATCTGATTTAATCAATCGTGCCCATGATATGAAAACTTATTATGATGGTGTGGCAAAATTACGTAAGCATAATATCAATGTATGTACACACATCATTAATGGCTTACCTGGCGAAGACTATGACATGATGATGGCTACTGCCAAAGAAGTTGCACAAATGGATGTACAAGGTATTAAAATTCATTTACTTCATTTGTTAAAAGGTACACCGATGGTAAAACAATACGATAAAGGTTTATTAACTTTTATGACTCAAGAAGAGTACACAAACCTAGTTGTGGACCAATTAGAAGTGATTCCCCCTGAAATGATCGTTCACCGAATTACCGGTGATGGTCCAATAGATATCATGGTAGGTCCAATGTGGAGTGTTAATAAATGGGAAGTATTAAATGGCATCGATGCTGAATTAGCACGTAGAAATTCTTATCAAGGCTTGCGTTACAAGTCTAAGGTGAAGCAATGAAATTAGAACGTATACTCCCTTTTTCAAAAACACTTATTAAACAACATATAACACCAGAAAGTATTGTTGTAGACGCAACTTGCGGTAACGGCAATGACACTTTATTTTTAGCCGAACAAGTACCAGAAGGACATGTTTATGGTTTCGACATTCAAGATTTAGCTTTGGAAAATACACGTGATAAAGTTAAGGATTTCAATCATGTTTCTTTAATAAAAGATGGACATGAAAATATTGAACATCATATAAATGATGCACATAAAGGTCATATTGATGCAGCCATCTTTAACCTAGGTTATTTGCCTAAAGGTGATAAATCTATCGTGACAAAGCCTGACACGACAATCCAAGCTATTAATTCATTGCTATCATTAATGTCAATTGAAGGTATTATTGTACTTGTTATATATCATGGTCATAGCGAAGGACAAATTGAGAAGCATGCATTGCTTGATTACTTGAGTACTTTGGATCAAAAGCATGCGCAAGTTTTGCAATATCAATTTTTAAACCAACGTAATCATGCTCCATTCATTTGTGCCATAGAAAAAATTTCTTAAGCATTTGCTGCGCTATACTATTTATAATTTAGGATTGAGTAGTCAACATTTGAAAAATTAATACCAACAACAAAAAGAGGTTTTCAACTTAATGAAAACCTCTTTTTATGCTATTAAACTTACACAGCAATAATTGCGTTTAAACTATTTTGCATTGCTGTTGCTCTACTTGCAATCGCATCACTGATGAAATTCAACAACTCTACTTTCTCTTGTTGTAACTTTTCATTGAAATGAATAATAACTGTTCTTTCATCGTCAACAGGACGCTCTTTGTAAATCCATTCTAATTCAACTAAATTATTATACGTTCTCGTACGCTTATACGGTTTAACTTCAACAAATCTGTCCATTTCTTTAAGCGTCATAGAACCTTTTTGCCATAAAGTTAGTAAAATTAAAATTTCTTCTCTAGACATTTTGTATTCGCTTTCAATCTCGCTGAAAATTGAGTTAATGTCACCCAAAAGTGTTTCTAATTGCAAAATCCCAAATACAGTGTCGTTATTTACTTTTTTCATGCTAAACATCTCCCAATTAATAATCACATATTTAGCTACCATACAAGTATTAACAAACATCCCAACAATCCCGAAACTTGTATGTGCTAACTTATGCATAAAACTACAAGTGTAAATAAACTTGCTTTCTATTCAATTGTCAAAGTTGAATAAAATTAAATAAGTATAAAAACCAATAATCAATAGAGTTAATATTTAGAAATAAGATAATAGTACATAAAACAAATCACTCTATTACATATTAATTTTATAATTTATATACAAAGAAAATATATCAATATTACCATTAAATTGCAACAATTCTACATATATTTCTTCAAAAAAGATACGCATTGAATTTTTATTACATATAACTCTCATGAAAATTGATTAAACTAAATTAATTAGTTAGCCTTAAATTTAACAAATTAAATCAAACCGAATGAGGCTAAATTGGTTATTTTTCAAGATATGATTTGTATAAATCAAAACATTTCTTACAAATCAAATGTGTATAAAATGTGATATACATTCTCAACCTTAAAAAAGTAAAAAAAAAGATGAGCATCTACTGTCTCATCTTTTTAGAATATTAAATTTCTACAATTTCGTCATCTTCAACAATAAAGCCCATTGTATTGACGCTGTTATTTAAGAAAGTCAGAATATAACGCATTACTTCATCACGTTCTGGCTCATTGTGAACCTCGTGGTAAAAACCTTGCCAAGCTTTAAAATATAATTCAGGTGTTTGATATTTTTCTTTAAACTCATCAATTGCCCTAGTATCAACAATTAAATCCTTCGTTCCATACATTAATAGCGTTGGCATTGGTTGAATGTCATGAATATGAGCCATCGTATCTTTCATCGTCTCATTAATTGTATTATACCAATGATACGTTGCTTTTTTTAACATTAAACCATCGTTAACTGTTTCTTCAACAATTTCTAAATTACGTGTTAAATCTTTTGGTTCTACACCAACATTAAAACGTGTGTCTTTTGAAATTTTACCTATATTTGAAACAAGTTTATCTTTACGATTTTTTCCATTCTTTTGAAGTTCTAGCATAGGAGAAATTAACATCATCCCCTCGATTGGCAATTCTACTTTTTCAAGTAAATTTAATAAAATCAAACCGCCAAGTCCTACCCCTAATACATAAGTAGGAATTTTATATTCATTAGCTATCTTTAACCAGTCTAGCAAACTTTCGTGATACGTTTGAAAGTTTTCAATTTGTCCTTTATTAGCTCTTGAAGTTTGACCTTGACCAGGCAAATCTCCCATAATCACATGATAGCCATTTCTTCTTAACATCGTAATAACATATGCATATCTTCCCGTATGTTCTAATATATTATGAGCAATAACAACGACGCCTTTCGCATCATTTTCAGCTTCCCACTTCCACATTATTATACTGCCCCTTTTTCATTAATCTTCAATAACATAATTATAGCAAATTCACTATGTAGATTTCTATTTATAGTATTATTGTTGTCCATATTATTATATATAAATGAAATCAACATCAATAATAGTGTAATTATACATAATTATTTTTGATTGTTTTTGATGAAAACGCTTTCTCGAATATTTTTTTCATGCTAAACTTATTGTAAACACAAGGGTTTGGAGGAGTAGCAATGGCACTATTAAAGAATTTTTTTATCGGATTATCTAATAATAGTTTTTTAAACAACGCAGCAAAAAAAGTGGGCCCACGTTTGGGCGCCAATAAAGTCGTTGCCGGAAATACAATTCCAGAGTTAATTAATACAATCGAATACTTAAATGACAAGAATATCGCTGTTACGGTAGACAATTTAGGGGAATTTGTCGGTACAGTTGAAGAAAGTAATCATGCTAAAGAACAAATTTTAACAATTATGGACGCGCTTCATCAACATGGCGTAAAGGCACATATGTCTGTTAAATTGAGTCAGTTAGGTGCAGAATTCGACTTAGAATTAGCTTACCAAAATTTAAGAGAGATTTTACTTAAAGCAAATACTTACAACAATATGCATATAAATATTGATACTGAAAAATATGCTAGCCTGCAACAAATTGTTCAAGTTTTAGATCGCTTAAAAGGCGAATTTAGAAATGTTGGTACTGTAATTCAAGCATATTTATACGATAGCCACGAATTAGTTGATAAGTACCAAGATTTACGATTACGTTTGGTTAAAGGTGCATATAAAGAAAACGAATCAATTGCATTTCAATCTAAGGAAGACGTAGATGCAAATTACATCAAAATAATTGAACAACGTTTGTTAAACGCACGCAATTTCACTTCAATTGCAACACATGACCATCGCATCATTAATCATGTAAAACAATTTATGAAAGAAAATCACATTGAAAAAGATCGTATGGAATTCCAAATGCTCTATGGTTTTAGATCAGAGTTAGCAGAAGAAATCGCAAATGAAGGCTATAATTTCACTATTTATGTACCTTATGGCGATGATTGGTTTGCGTATTTTATGAGAAGATTAGCAGAACGCCCACAAAACCTATCTCTTGCTGTAAAAGAATTTGTGAAACCTGCTGGCTTAAAACGTGTTGGCATAATTGCAGCTTTAGGAGCTACAGTTATGTTAGGTTTAAGTACAATTAAAAAATTATGCCGTAAATAGAGCAAGACATAAACAATAATTTAGGAGTCTGGAACAATAATCAATGTTCTAGGCTCCTAAATGTTATATTGGCAGTTCTGAAACATTTATAAATCTTTGATTATGAACTCACAACAGTGCTCTATGCTTTTATAGATTTTAATAAATTAGCCATTTCAATTGCACTTACTGCTGCTTCAGCACCTTTATTGCCAGCTTTCGTACCTGCTCTTTCCACAGCTTGTTCAATACTTTCAGTCGTTAAAATACCAAATATGACTGGTACATTAGTTTGATCATTCACTTTAGAAACACCTTTCGCGACTTCATTACAAACATAATCATAATGAGACGTAGCACCGCGAATTACGCATCCTAATGTAATTACTGCATCATAATTTCCTGATGAGGCTAATTTTTTAGCTACTAAAGGAATTTCAAACGCACCTGGCACAAATGCTACATCAATATTGTCTTCATTAACATCATGTCGAATCAAAGTATCTTTTGCACCTTCAAGTAATCTTCCAGTGATAAAATCATTAAATCGACTAACTACGATTGCAACTTTCAAATCTTTTCCAATTAATTTACCTTCAAAATTCATGTTAAAGTCCTCCTATATTAAATGACCCATTTTTATTTTTTTCGTTTCCATATAATCATGATTATGTACCGTTTCTGGTACGATAACTTCAATTCTTTCTGCAATATCAATGCCATATTGTTTTAATCCCTCAAATTTACTTGGATTATTACTTAATAAATTGATATGTTCGATGTTAAAATATTTTAAAATCTGTGCAGCAATATGATAATCTCGTAAATCTTCATCAAAACCTAATGCTAAATTTGCAGTTACTGTATCATATCCTTGCTCAATTAATTCATATGCGCGTAATTTGTTTAACAATCCTATGCCACGACCTTCTTGAGGTAGATAAATAATCATGCCACCATGTTCATTGATATACTTCATAGACGATTCAAGTTGAGCACCACAATCACAACGTTGACTATGGAAAATATCGCCTGTAAGGCACGCAGAATGTAAGCGTACATTTTCATGTTGTCGAATTGCACCTTTTGTCAGTACAACTATCTCTTCATCTGTGTATGTCGCTTTAAAACCATACATATCAAATGTTCCGAAATCTGTAGGCATTTTCACTTTTGCCTTAAATTCAATTTCTGGTTCTAATTTTTTACGATATTCAATTAAATCATCAATCGTAATCATCTTTAATTGATGTTTTTCTTTAAACTTTTGTAAATCTTGTCCTTTCGCCATCGTGCCGTCATCATTCATAATCTCACAAATGACACCAGCGGGCTTGGCACCAGTAAGTTTAGCTAAATCAACAGCCGCTTCTGTGTGTCCATTTCTAGCTAATACGCCTTTATCTTGTGCTACTAATGGAAATAAATGACCAGGACGATTAAAATCTTTAGCTTCACTACTAGGATCAATGAGCTTTTTGGCAGTCAATGTACGTTCATAAGCACTAATTCCTGTTGTTGTATCTACATGATCAATACTCACTGTAAATTGCGTACCAAAGATGTCGGAGTTATCATCAACCATTTGTACCAAATCCAAACGTTGTGCAATATCTTTAGACACTGGTGCGCATATTAATCCCCTTGCTTCTTTCGCCATAAAATTAATGGTATTATCGTTCATCCATTCAGTAACCGCTACTAAATCACCTTCATTTTCACGATTCTCATCATCTACTACAATAATTGGTTCTCCATTTTTTAAAGCCATTAAAGCACTGTCAATATTATCGAATTGCATGCTACCCCTCCTAAAAACCAAATGCTCTTAATTTATCTACAGATAATTGGTCTTTATCTTTATTTAAAATATTTTCAACATATTTAAACAAAACGTCTGTTTCTAAATGTACTTTATCTCCTAATTTTTTGGATGATAAAATCGTTGAACGCCTCGTTTCTGGAATAAGATGAATGTCAAAACTGTTATCATGCTTATCAAATACCGTTAGACTAACACCATCCACAGTAATAGACCCTTGCTTAACTAACTGATTATTAATATGTTGGCTACATTGAATCGTAATAATTTTTGCATTGGCTGTTTCATTTATTTTTGAAACTGTTCCTAGTTCATCTACATGACCGAGGACAAAATGTCCACCAAACCTACCGTTACCACTCATGGCACGCTCTAAATTTACTTCTGATTGTCGCTTAACATCTGCTAAATAGGTTTTATTTTCAGTGCCTTTAATTACTTGAACAGTAAAAGATGTCTGATTAAAATCAATCACTGTTAAACATGCACCATTAACACTGATGGAATCACCAATATGCATATCTGCCGTAATCTTATGTGCTTCAATTTCAATCGTCCTGACTGATTGACGAATTTGAACACTTTTAACGACACCTATTTCTTCAACGATGCCAGTAAACATGCATCATCACTTCTTTCGTAAAGTTAATTTAACATTTTGATTTAATAACTCGGAATGAACAATTTCAAATTGGTTCGCATCTGGTATCTCAATCACATCATTTGTTTGATAAAATTGATAATTTCCAGATCCGCCAATTAATTTCGGGGCATAATAGAGAATAAATTCATCTATATAATTAGATTGGAGAAATTCTGAAGTAGTGGTTGGACCTGCCTCGACTAGCAAAGTTCCAACTCCTCTTTTATATAAATTGTGAAGAATTGTTGTTAAATCACAAGACTTCAAGTAAATAATTTCAATATGTGTTTGATTGCTTGTTAAATTTGGATTTTCAGTATATATCCAAATTGGTGTTGATTCATCTTGATAAATTTGCTGATTAAAATGAATATTCCCAGACTTAGACAATATTACTTTTATAGGGTTTTTTCCATCTTGAATACGTGTAGTATATTGTGGATCATCTAATTCAACTGTACGTCTTCCAGTTAACACTGCGTCGTGTCGATGTCTTAACTTATAGACATCTTGTTTAACCTCTTTGTTAGTAATCCATTGACTTTGTCCATTATCATTCGCTTGTTTACCATCTAAACTTGCAGATACTTTCACTGTAATTTGTGGCAGTTGCTTTGCTTTTGCTTTAAAAAAGTCTTGGTATAATTGTGATGCCCGTTCATCATCAACGCATTCAACCTCAATACCGTGAGCCCGTAACGTCTCATCACCATGTGTGTCTAACGAATTGTCTTTTGTTGCGTATACTACTTTTGCTATCTTACAATCAATAATTTTGTTAACACAGGGTGGTGTTGAACCAAAATGACTACATGGCTCTAACGTAATATAAATCGTCGCACCTTCAGCATTTTGTTGTGCCATATCAAGTGCTTGAACCTCCGCATGCTTGTCACCTTTTCTCAAGTGTGCACCAATACCAACAATCCTACCTTCATTAACTACAACAGCGCCAACGGGTGGATTAACACCTGTTTGACCTTGTACCATATTTGCAAGTTGAATCGCATAATCCATAAATTGACTCAAATGATCACCTCTATAAACAAAAATCCTCACATCATGAATTAAGATGCAAGGAGAAAAATTTATCGTTAAATAAGCCTATTTGTACACATTTTTACAAATACGCTACATTATCTTTGTCGATAATTAACATTCTTTCTCCCATCCAGACTTTAACTGTCGGCTCTAGAATCTCACTAGATCAGCCACTAATATGAAACATATTAGCAGGTCGCAGGCTTTATTTACTGCCGGTTGGGAATTTCACCCTGCCCCGAAAGAATTATATATGAAATTGTTATAGATTATTTGAGTACGTAGTATGTCAACTACATTTAAAATGATACTATATGTTTTCTGAAAAAACAATTAATGACGGTTTTAATTTAATATAATCTGAGTACTATAGGCATCTCATTGATATGATTCTTACTAACAGACATTAAAATCAAACCTTCAATTCGTCTCTATAGAGCGTTCTCTTTATTATCTTCTAGTTACAAATTATTGATTGTAACTGCGCTGTTGTTGCTCATTCGATTCTAAAGCATCATATAATTGAGATACTGTATGCGCAACTTGTTCTACTATCATTTTCACACCATTTCGTAGTTTATTAACACCGTTTGTCATTTGACCTATCGCAATCATATTTGTTAATGTTCCAAACCTTGGACTAATAACTTGATTGGTTTCCGGTATGATTTGTATGCCTCCCATTGGATGTGCTTGTACAATTTGTCTATTTTCAAGATTTTTAATTAATTGATCATCTTGATCCAATTCATTTAAATGACTTTTTGCACCTGTCGCGTTAATGACAACATTATACATGTCTACTGATTCTTGGTTTTTGTATGAAAAATAATACAACTTGCCATCATGTTTCACATCTTCTAAATCTTTTTTCAAAATTAAAGACTTATTTTCTATTAATTCAATAATTAGTTCAGCAGTTCTTGGAGGCATTGGATTTGAATTTAATTGAATCATCTTTGAGTATTTTTGATTAAATTGATGTTGATCTTCAATACTTAAGCTATTCCATATCCAATTTAAATTCTCTTTCAAATGTTCAATCATACTTTGGAAAATGCCCATTTCTGTTGGACGCGCTAAATCATACTTCAAATCTGCAATATGATTTCCTGTACGTCTATGTACTAATTTTTTAAAATCAATGTCATATTCAGCACATTCTTTTAAAAATAAAGAAACTATAGTATCAAGCGGTGCATTGCCGAAATGATGTTTTTTAATGTCATTTAATTTGTCTTTAGTTAAGTACTTGAATGTCACGTCTATCATTGTACCTCTTACACTTGGTAAATGAGCAGAACGACTCGTCATAGTAATTGGTAATTTCGGATGATGAGCAGCAACATAACGGACAACATCTAAACTGGCAAGGCCTGTACCAATAATCGCAATATCGTCCAGTTCATTTACTTCGTCTAACGTATTATATGTTGGATAAGGCGTAGCGATATATCCTTTTTTACCCTTTAAGTTATATGGATCATGGTAGGCAAATGTACCACATGTTAAAAATACATAATCGTACGCTTGCCATGATTGTTCTGAATTTGTAGTACATATGTAATAAGTTAAATTCGTTTCATCGATATTAGAATTTGTATAAATCTCTTGAACTTTATTATAATTAGTTGATATATTTGGATATTTTTTCGTGAACATAGATAAATAAGATTTCATATAATGTCCGAATACAAATCTCGGTAAATATGCAGGTTCATCAAAATTAAAATCAGTTTGTTGTTTATACCACTTCCAAAATTCAGTCTCATCATCTAAATTTAAACTCATCTTTTTCGAAGGCATATTAATTAGCAGCTCAGAACTATCATTTTGAAATGGTACGCCCTGTCCCATATTTACTTTATCATCGTATAAATCTATATCTAATTGATTAAACTTCGGGTGCTTAACTAACTCTCTCAATACACTTACACCAGCAGTTCCCATGCCTATTATTGCTACACGCATATATCATCCATCCTTTTGTAATTCAAAATATTATATTTAAACTATTACCTATAATTATAGCAATTTGGTATTTCCAATAAAATTTATTAAGGTAAGCTATTATTTCACTTTCACAACCATTAAACCATTTAAAACTTTTCATTTAATATCAACCTTAGTGTTTGTGTTAAAATATTTTTAACGAGGTGAATTAAATTGAAATTTATAGCAAAGATATTAATCTCATTAGTAATTCTATTTATGATTTTTAGTCGTAAAAACAAAGCTTCTTAATCAATACCCTTGATTACAAAATAAATTCAACTAAGGTGATTGGCCATACACTCAAGATATGGCTAATCACCTTTTTCAATGCAAAACAAAGAGTATATTTTGCAAAATCAATATCTATAATTTATCTTTAATACCCTTTTAATACTAAAACCAAATTCAAATTACATAGTCATATCGTGTAATATACCAAAGGAACATAGACATTCATCTATATAGATGATAATCTATTTAACGTCTAGGAGGTATGTTATGACGTATAAAGAACTAGCAACATTTTTAAAAGTTTTATCAGATTCAAGCAGATTAGAAATACTAGATTTACTTTCTTGTGGAGAGTTATGCGCTTGTGATTTGTTAGCACATTTTCAATTCTCTCAACCCACACTTAGCTATCATTTGAAAGCATTAGTAAAAACCAACTTAGTTACGACACGAAAAATCGGAAATAAACATTTATACCAGCTTAATCATAATATTTTTGAGTCCGTAATTAATAACTTGTCTAAGGTTCATACCTCTAACCAACGATGTTTTTGTCATAACCTTAAGACTGGTGAATGCTAATGATGACAACTTTAGCGACACTCATTTTTCTAGTAACTTTATTATTTGTATTATGGCAACCTAAAGGCCTAGATATTGGCATTACCGCATTAACTGGTGCCTTTATTGCTGTTATTACTGGTGTTGTAAGTTTTTCCGATGTTTTCGAAGTAACAGGTATTGTTTGGAATGCTACTTTGACTTTTGTCTCAGTCATTCTTATTTCATTAATATTAGATAAAGTTGGATTATTCGAATGGTCAGCTATTCACATGCTTCATGCTTCAAAAGGAAATGGTTTAAAAATGTTCGTTTATATCATATTATTGGGTGCCATTGTTGCTGCATTTTTCGCAAATGATGGCGCAGCGTTAATCTTAACGCCTATTGTATTAGCGATGGTTAAAAATATAGGTTTTAGTAAGCGGGCCATATTCCCTTTTATTATTGCGAGTGGTTTTATAGCTGACACAACTTCTTTACCTTTGATCGTGAGCAATCTAGTGAATATTATATCTGCTGATTATTTTCATGTAGGATTCGTTCGATATTTTAGTAGAATGATTATACCTAATTTATTCTCGCTTTTAGCAAGTATTATAGTATTGTGGTTATATTTTAGAAAGGCGATACCTAAAACGTTTGATGATAATAATATAAAGCATCCTAAAGATGCCATTAATGATTTAAAGCTATTTAAAATTTCATGGATTGTTCTAGTTATATTACTTTTCGGCTATCTAATCAGTGAATTTACTAAAATTCCGGTATCAATTTTCACTGGAATCATTGCTTTTATTTTTCTAATGTTGGCTCGTAAATCAAATGCTGTAAATATTAAGCAAGTCATTAAGGGCGCACCTTGGAATATAGTATTATTTTCAATTGGTATGTATATCGTCGTATTCGGCTTAAGAAATGCTGGCATTACTTTAATATTGGCTAAAATATTAGAATATATTTCCAATTACGGTCTATTTAGCACCATTTTGGGAATGGGCTTCATTTCAGCGTTTTTATCATCAATAATGAATAATATGCCTACAGTTTTAATAGATGCGATTGCTATTGGTCAATCAAATGTCCATGGCATGTTAAAAGAAGGCCTAATTTATGCGAATGTTATCGGTTCTGATTTAGGTCCAAAAATTACACCGATAGGCTCTTTAGCTACATTACTGTGGTTACACGTCTTAACACAAAAAGATGTTAAGATTTCTTGGGGCACATACTTTAAAACTGGTATCATCATTACAATTCCAGTACTATTTATAACCCTCATAGGGTTGTATCTAACACTTATCATATTTTAAGAAATAAAAAGACGCTTTCTATTTATTGCGATAGAAAGCGTCTTTTTATACTTGAGCAAGTTATATCATAACTTAACTCTATCAAATTACTTATTCAAATGTTTACTGTCATCTTTATACACAAAGTATTTGAAGTATTTTCCTTCAGTCTTCATATTCTTATAAAAGTCAGCGATAATTGTTGCATTACTTTCTGCCCACTTAATATCAGTAGCATATTGATGTTCTCCTGGATTTTTTGGATTCCATCTCATACTATACAATGTATTTTGATCTGTGCTTGATAAGAAGTGCTTATGAATGAAATCAGCACCGCCTGAAATAGCTTTTTCAGGTGTATCCCAACCATGCTTTTTAGCATATTCTGCACCTGTTTTAATTGGGTCTTTATCAAGGGCTCCTACTCCATAGAAATTGTAGTATTTTTTGCCATCAATTTCGACTCCATTAGCTAATTCACTTTTAACTGCGCCAGTTTCTAATAATGCATGTGAAATTAAATAAACTTCGTTAACGTGCTTATCTTTAGCAGCTTTTAAGAAATCATCCGTATGTTTCAATAACGTTGGTCTATCTACTAACATACGTTTAATTCTATTTTTATCAATCCCTTGATACTTTGATAAATCTAAAAATTGATATTTTTGCTTTTCATTATCGATAAAAGTACCGCTATCCATTGCACTTTTAATTTCAGTTGCAGATGCATCTCTCCATGCATCATTCTTTTTATTTGATACCTGTTGACTCGTATAATTATTTATTTGTTTCTTTGCTGCATCGTTTAATGTAACATTTAACTTTTCAATCTTAATGTCGGATTTAACATGTTTGAAAAATATCTGATCGGATATCATTGAGAAAAATAAAAATGAGACAACAGCAAATATGACAACAAGTCCTATTATTCCAAAAATAGAACCTTTCTTGTGTTTATTCATATCCACACCTCTTAGGTCATTGTTGTTATACATTCAGTTTGACTACGATAATAAAGTTTAACATTATTAAAACCGTTTAACAATTTTATCTATGCATTGTTACATATTCATAAATAAACAGTAATGTAAATGAAACGTTTTAAACCATTTATCAACATTACTTTACGTTGATCTACGAATCATAAATGTTTTATCTTTTTGTATAACCTTTGAAAACCTTTATATCAATAATCTTATTATTCACGTATTAAAAAACAAAAAATTCTTTTGTTCGTTTACTTAGTTTCTTTTTTATAATCCATCATAATAAAACTTGCTGCATTTGATCTATTTTTATAATAGTACTGATTTAAATCAATCGTGCCTTCAATTTGACCATCACGATACATCATTTCATTAGTGAAGTTATTTATCATCACGAAATCAGCGCGATCTCTTATAACATCTAAATCGTCGTTTCGTGCAAAAAAATGTTCTAAATTTAAATGTGCGTAATCCATTGTTACCTCCCGATTACAAATTTTGTTCTATCTACTATTTAGCAAAGTAATAATACATCATATCACATTAAATTAATTACTTATGTCTTATATTTAACACTTAATTTAGCGATTACGCAAATGAATGATTTTTCTAAATATTTTATTCTAACTTTATCCGGAAATATTTGTTATACGTATAACTTGGAGAATGACTACTTGAAATTTAATGACGTATACAACAAACACCACAAAATCATACACCATCTTTTAAAAAAATATAATATTAGCTATAATTATGATGAGTATTATCAACTACTCTTGATAAAAATGTGGCAATTGAGTCAGATATATAAACCCTCAAGCAAGCAATCTTTATCCTCTTTTTTATTCACTCGATTAAATTTTTACCTTATCGATTTATTCAGACAACAAAATCAATTAAAAGATGTCATTTTATGTGAGAATAATTCACCAACATTAACTGAACAACCAACATACTTTAATGAACATGACCTTCGTTTACAAGATATCTTCAAGCTTTTAAATCAAAGAGAAAGACTATGGCTCAAACTATACCTTGAAGGATACAAGCAATTTGAAATTGCTGAAATCATGTCATTATCGCTTTCAACGATTAAATTAATTAAGATGTCCGTTAAGCGTAAATGCCAACATAATTTTAATTAGTTTATTGTGAAATTTCGGTCGATGTGTTAATGATGTTGAAACACCCTAACATCTTCATATAAATTTATTTTAACCATTAAATTAACAACTTATTATACGAGGAGTAATATATTTGCAAGACAATTCTACTAAATATCTACTTTATATCCAAACTGCTACTTCAAACCATCTCGAAACAAATTGTGTCTTTTTACATTGCGATTACATTCTTAAAGTTCCAATTAACAAACTCGTTTCATATTATGCGAAATTGCATTTATCATCACAAAGTGTGCTAATTGAGACTGCAAAAAACATACTAAATATTAATAAACTGGTTCCTATTTACATCAACCCAAAAACTATACTTTTTCCGTTAAAACATAAACGTGCACCGATACAAATTTATATCAATGCACATTATATTGTTGGTATGACTGCCATAGAGAATTCAACATTAATACATTTTCAAGAAGGCATTCAGCTAGAAGTTGATGAGCCATTTTCACTAGTTTCAAAAAAATGTCATGAAAGTTTAGCTTTGAAGCACTTCATTGAAAATACTATTTCGAATTAAATTTAATTTCTAAAAGTTTCTTAGTAAAGTATGATGTCACAATTTTTATAAAATATATGCTAACAATCATTAATAAAATCGCTCCAATAATTGTTAAA
This sequence comes from Staphylococcus sp. EG-SA-15, assembly GCF_017151895.1. NCBI lineage: Bacteria > Bacillati > Bacillota > Bacilli > Caryophanales > Staphylococcaceae > Staphylococcus > Staphylococcus sp. EG-SA-15. The sequence continues at coordinate 66,386 of NZ_JACVZN010000006.1, forward strand.
ATAACAACAGTTGTTGATAAATCTACCTTAGGACTAACGAAAAATTGTACGCCAGATAGACTTGTAATTAGCCCAAATAAAAACAAGCCTAATAAAGCAACATAAGCAAACATCATCACTACTAATGTAACAAACATACTATAACTTTTTGTTTCTTTATTTCGAAATACATTTTGTCTTAAGTAAGCATTAGCAAAGGTAACAGGCTTATTTAAGTTAACGCTGTCATCATCAGATATAGAAGACAATCGTTGATCTAATGCTTGTTTCTCCTTCTTGTTCAAAAACCATAATTGCTTTTTAACTTTTTTATCAAATGATGCTTTATTCATAATTAAGGATTTCTCTCCTTTATAATATTGACGTAATTTTAAACATTAGCGTCAATTGAAAGTGTATTTTATATATTTTACAGAAATATATGTATCAAATCTACAAAAATCCATATTACAATTTCATTTATGGTGATTTGACGCTAAAATACAGTCTGCTAATTTTCCAAACTAATGCTTTTTAGGTAGGTACAATGATAAATTTTAATCGTATATATGTTTCATATATAATGAATCTATCCTTAAACATATTGCATTCAAAATAATTTTAAAAAATGAAAAGAAAGGATTTAGCATGCAAAAATTCAAAGACTTTTTTTACGATGATTTATCGGTTACACGAGGAAATTATTTTTTAACTTTAATGGCAGCATTTTTTATTACTATCATTTTATTTATCGGCATAGTTGTCAGTGAAGTACATTTACTTTATAGCATGCTAATTGTATTAGTAGGTTTAATTCTATTGAGGCTATTCAAAATCAATTTATTCTCTTTTAAAAAATTAACATTGTCTCAAGTTATTTATATTATAGGCGGTGCACTATTAATTTATGGGTTAGATAATCTTTATTTATATTTTCATGACGTACCGGCAAATGAACAACAATTAGAGCAAGAAATACGAAATACACCATTCTATATTTCTATTTTCACTGTTACCATCATCCCCGCTATTGTGGAAGAAATTGTTTTTCGCGGTATGATAATAAGGGTTATCTTCAGAAAACACTTGTTTTTAGGGTTAATTGTGTCTAGTTTAGTTTTTGCATCATTACACGAATCTGACACTTGGATTGGTTATTTACCTTACTTATATTCTGGTTTGATTTTTGGTATAATTTATATAAAAACAAAACGATTAGAAGTGGTAATATTCATGCACTTCTTAAATAACTTGTTAGCTCTGCTCTTTATAATATGGGGATAATTTTGAGATAACCTTTCATATTATTTTCAAATTATCTATCTGATATTTATTTTATTGAACTTGAGTCACCACTTAAACTCAAAAATACGTGTCATCAAGTGCAAAATAATTTAGAACTAATACAAACATAAAAACTTTTGCTTTACGCTTAAAATCAAAAGTCACATACCTAGATATAAGTACAACTTGTATATTTTGTACTCTAATAGGTATGTGGCTTAAATAATATTTAATTCTTAAGTTGCATATAGTAATTGTTTTTATTCATTTTCTAAAATATGCGAGACTAATTTCCTTTTCTACTCCTGTTGAATCAATTTAGACTTTTTTATAACTCGAGCTTTTACTTAGCTGAATTTTGACTTCTTCTTCATTAATAACTATTATGGAAAAACCCCCCATAAGCACAATGCCTATGAGGGTTTAAATATATTTATATATTATAGAATAGAAAGACCTGAAGATTGAATATCTTTCGCAAAGCCTTTAACTGTATCTACTGATAATTCGTTAATATCGCGACCTAAGTTTGCATTCACTTTTTTCACAACATCTGCAGGGCATGTAATAATATCTGCACCAATTTCATCAGCTTGAATCACATTGAATAATTCGCGGCAACTTGCCCATAATAATTTAACGCCGTCTTTACTATGCGTAACTTTTACAGCCTCTTTCATTAATGGTAATGGATCTACGCCTGTATCTGCAATACGTCCTGCAAATACTGAAACATATGTTGGCACACCTTCAGTTACTGCTTCAGTTATTTCTTTAACTTGTTCAATTGTGTAAACAGCCGTAACGTTTAATCTCACATTGTCAGCTGAAAGCTTTTTAATTAAAGGAATCGTTGATTCACCTTTTGTATTTACAATAGGAATTTTAACAAATACATTTTCGCCATATTGTTTTAGAATTGCTGCTTCTTTTTCCATAGTTTCTAAATCGTCTGCAAATACTTCAAATGAAATTGAAGCATCTGGAATTTCTTTCACAGCTTCTTCAGCAAAAGCTTTGTAATCTGTTACGCCCGCTTTCGCCATTAAACTAGGATTTGTTGTAAAACCATCCACTTGTTTGTTTTTATAAGCTGCTTTCATTTCTTCAATATCTGCACCGTCCGCAAATACTTCTACATTTAGTTTAGCCATATAATATAGCCTCCTTGATTCTTATTAAAATTTTAACAACATCTGCATGTCTTTTTCTTACAACCATTTGTAAAAAATGATTTTTATTTCTTTGTTATATAAAACATTTATATCACGCTTTTATAATATATAGCTAATTTTTTGCCTATATTTTTAAAAAATGACTTTAGTAAACATTGTGTCTACAAGTTAATAAAACTATTGTTTTATGATTGTTTATGATACGATATGTAAATGATAACCATCCAGGAGGTCTAGCATGTCTCGTTCAAAAAAATACTTTTACTTATCTAGCTTAATGATTATTTTAAGCTTTTTCTTTAATACAAATAACGTTTTCCTAAGTGGACTTTTTAATTCTTTTATTAAATTAATACTTTTCTGCAGTGTTATTAACTCAATTGTACTAATTTTGTCTATAATTTTTGCAGATCGTTCAATTAAATCACTAAAGCCTGATGCAGATTGGATTAGAATTGCGAGTAAAAGTTTGCCTTGGATTATTCTAATTGTTATTTTAGTACATATCTTTTCAATTGTTCGTACATTCGGTTTTATTTAAAAAAGATAAAATGTCAATGTAGCCTTAATACAAAACAATACAATGTATCATGCTATAATGAGTAAAACAATTTGATGACGTTGTTGCGTATAAAAAATATTAGATTTTCGAAATCATAACTATACATCTAATCGCTATAGTTATACAACAAGATATAACATATAATGAGGTTTGATAATGCATCGACAATTTTTGTCGTCGCGTTGCCAAAACCTCTTTTTTAAATTCAAACTACTTCTTTTCGAGGTGAACCAAATGCAATATGTATATATTTTTATCGGTGGTGCTTTAGGCGCTTTATTACGTTACCTCATTTCTTTTCTGAATACTGACGGAGGTTTTCCAATCGGAACACTGATAGCCAATTTGACTGGTGCCTTTGTAATGGGATTGCTAACAGCCTTAACAATTGCATTTTTTTCAAACCATCCGACGCTAAAAAAAGCTATTACGACTGGTTTTCTTGGTGCTTTAACGACTTTTTCAACATTTCAATTAGAATTAATACATATGTTTGATCATCAACAATTTATAACTTTACTACTATATGCTGTAACAAGTTATGTCTTTGGTATTTTGTTATGTTACGTCGGTATAAAACTAGGTGGTGGTTTATCATGATATCAATCATTTTAGTCATGATTGGCGGCGGTTTCGGTGCAATTACTAGAAGTGCCATTACTGATTATTTTAATCATAAATTTACTTCAAAGTTACCTATCGCAACATTGATAGTAAATCTAGTTGGTAGTTTTTTAATTGGATTAACTATAGGCTTATCAATTTCAATCTCATGGTTCCCTGCGTTCTTTGTTACCGGTTTTTTAGGTGGCTTAACAACTTTCTCAACGTTAGCCAAGGAACTTACACTAATGATGACGCCAAAATTTAATATTAACCTTTTTCTCAATTATTCACTTTTACAATTCATCATTGGATTTATAGCTTGTTATATTGGCTATCATATTTAAAAATAAAATGCTTCATTCAGCAAATAGGTAAATTACGACACCTTCCTGAACGAAGCATTTTTTAATTTTCATGCAAATTTTTTAGCACCATAAAATGCCTACCAAATTTCAATAATCTTTGTTACCGTTTAAATAATGTGAATGTCAATAAATTCTCCAAACTAGTCGAAAATAAAGGGAGTGGGACAGAAATGATATTTTCTCAAAATTTATTTCGTCGTCCCACCCCGGCAAGGTTGACTAGAATTGAAAAAAGCTTGTTACAAGCGCATTTTCGTTCAGTCAACTACTGCCAATATAACTTCGTAGAGCATAGAACATTGATTTATGTCCCAGCCTGTGACAATCCATCTAACCTTTTCATCAGTTGAGTGATTTTAATCTATCCTTCAAAAGTTTTTGGATCAGGTCCAATTCTCTTATCTTGATTTAAACCATCAATTCGCGTCATTTGTTCATCTGATAATTCGAAATCAAATATTTGGAAGTTTTCAGAGATTCTGTTTGGTGTTACCGATTTAGGGATTGTAACCACACCATGCTGCACATTCCATCTTAAAACAACTTGGGCAGGTGACTTTCCTAATTCTTGAGCAATGTCTTTAATTGTCTCATCATTTAAAATTTGTGCATTCATCAATGGTGACCAAGATTCCATCACGATATGTTGTGCTGCCAAATATAATTTCAATTTATGTTGCGTTAAATATGGATGATATTCAACTTGATTAATTACAGGTTTAATTGACACTTGTGCCAACAAAGCTTCCAAATGTTCAGGTTCAAAATTGCTGACACCTATATTTTTAACTTTATTATTTTTATATAAATCTTCCATACCTTTCCATGTATCAACCATTACGGCTTCGTTCGTACCTGGCCAATGTACTAGATACAAATCTAAGTATTTTAAACCTAATCTAGATAAACTAGCTTCGTAAGCAACTGCTACATTTTCACGACCGAAATCCTCAAAATATAATTTTGAAGTAATAAATAAGTCTTCTCTAGCAATACCAGTTGACTCCAATCCGGCACGAATGCCAGCACCTACTTGTTCTTCATTCCCATAAACTTTTGCGGTATCAATACTACGATATCCTTGTTCAATGGCATACTTAACACTTTCCATGCAATTTTCATCATTTTCCACACGAAATGTCCCTAAACCAATTTGTGGCATCGTGTTTCCATTATAAAATGTTTTAACCTCCATAAATATCGCCTCACCTTTTTGATGTATTATACCCTGTTATCATAACAAATCTGAGTTGAATACATGAGAAAAAACACTTAGAGAAATCAACCACTAAAATTCTAGTAATATCTCTCAAACATTAATCAAAATGTAAAAGCAATTCTGTTTAAATTATGACAAACTAAAAAAGCCGAAGTCACAACATATAGTCATCACTTCAGCCTAACATTTAGTTGAATGATTCAATTTTATCCATCATTTGTTGTAAGTCTTCCACGTTGTATTGAATACGACCATGGAATACAAATTTGTTAAAGAACTCGTCTAATTGTTCAGCACCGACAAGCACTTTGACAGCACTATTTTGATTATAATTTGAAATCGTTACATCGCCTTCATTTTTAGGATTAAAGTATAAAATTGAAGTTGGCGTATATTTGGCACCTAATTCTTTTTGTAAGTCTTCAGCCAATTGTTTAATCGCCTCAATTTGATCTGAATAATTTACAAAAGATAATGAACGTTTGTCATCATTTTGATCCATCACAATAGTTTGTGGTCTAGATTTATCTAAATCCAATGTATCAAATACTTGTTCCATTGGTGGTAAATCTTTAAATTGACCGCCACTAATACCATTATAAACATGACCTTTTAACAATTGAGAATCAATAATATAAAGACCAGTTCTTGTTAATACTAAATGACTAATTCGTTCAATATTATTAAAGCCATCCTTTGGTAAAAAGATATTTGCCATAATGTGCATATCTTCTGGTCGAATTCGTTTTTCTTTAACTAATCTTTCACGAATACCAATTAATCTCATGTCCGTTACATATTCACTATGATTTTTCGAGAACAATTTTAATGCGTCAATCTCACGATCTTTTGTACTAACCATGTGATTATAATCTTCTTGTTGTTTTGTAATTGTCTTTTTATTTTGAATACGCTCTTTCTCTAAAGCTTCTTCATGAGACTTTTTAATGTTTTGTTCTTGTTGTTCATACTTTTCTTCTGTTTGTCGCTTAACTTTTTTCTTACTACCTAAGGCAACTAAGAAAAGGACAAAAAAGATTAATGCAATGACTACTGCAATAATGAGTCCAATGACTACCGGTGAAGATAAATCCATCACAACAACGCTCCTTTTTAATATATGAATAACTTTAATTATAATAGAAAAGCTAAAGATTTTCGATACATATTATCATTTATATATCGAAAATCTTTTATTTAGCTATATTCAATTCATCTTATTATTTTACTGCGTCTTTTAATTCTTCCACTTTGTCTAATTTTTCCCATGGGAATAAGACATCTGTACGTCCAAAATGACCATAAGCAGCAGTTTGTTTGTAAATTGGTTGTTTCAAATCAAGCATTTTAATAATACCAGCAGGTCTTAGGTCAAAGTGTTTTCTAACTGCTTCAACAAGTTGCCCTTCAGAAACTTTACCTGTTCCAAATGTATCAATTGCAATTGACACTGGTTCTGCAACACCAATCGCATATGCCAATTGTACTTCACATTGATCTGCTAAACCTGCTGCAACAATATTTTTAGCCACATAACGTGCAGCGTATGCAGCTGAACGGTCTACTTTTGTAGGATCCTTACCACTGAAGCATCCGCCACCATGACGTGCATAGCCACCGTACGTATCAACAATGATTTTACGTCCTGTTAATCCTGCATCACCTTGAGGTCCACCGATTACAAAGCGTCCTGTAGGATTGATGTAGAATTTAGTTTGTTCATTAATCAAGTTTTCTGGAACAGTTGGATAAATGACATGTGCTTTAATGTCTTCTTGAATTTGTTCAAGTGTCACATCCTCAGCATGTTGTGTTGATACGACAATCGTATCAATACGTACTGGGTTATCATTTTCATCATATTCAACAGTGACCTGAACTTTACCGTCTGGTCGTAAATAATTTAACGTACCATCTTTACGCACATCTGATAAACGTTTTGCCAATTGATGTGATAAATAAATTGCTAGAGGCATATATGTCTCTGTTTCATTCGTTGCGTAACCAAACATTAAACCTTGGTCACCTGCACCTGTTGCTTCAATTTCTTCTTCGCTATCTTTATCACGATACTCTAATGCTTTATCCACGCCTTGTGCAATGTCAGGTGATTGTTCATCAATCGCAGTTAAAATTGCCATTGTTTCATAATCATAACCATATTTTGCTCTTGTGTATCCAATTTCTTTAATTGTTTCTCTAACAACTTTCGGAATATCAACATATGTTGTTGTAGAAATTTCGCCGGCGATCAATGCCATACCTGTTGTAACAGTTGTTTCACAAGCTACACGTGCATTTGGGTCGTCTTTTAAAATAGCATCTAATATTGCATCTGACACTTGGTCAGCGATTTTATCTGGGTGTCCTTCTGTAACAGACTCTGAAGTAAATAATCGTTTGTTATTTAACATAGTTTGCTCCTTTAAATTTATATTACGAAAATTCTCTCTCTGTGAGCTAAATAAAAAAGACCTTCTAACTATTAATATAGAGAGAAGGCCTAATACGTCCATTCGCTCTTATCGTTCAGACCTATTTGTCTGCAAACGGTTTGGCACCTTTCTTTTATAAAAAAAGAGGTTGCTGGGTTTCATTGGGTCCATGTCCCTCCACCACTCAGGATAAGAGAATCCGTTAAAAATAATAGTACCTAATTAATGAATTAATGTCAATTTTTCACAAATAAATTTACAGTAAAATATTGTAGATTAATTATGTTAATGTGTTATACTAATTAAATGTAAAGGCTTACATTTAAATTATCGCTTTGGAGGGATTTAGGATGTCAGTAGACACATACACTGAAACAACTAAAATTGACAAATTACTGAAAAAACCAACGTCACATTTTCAACTTTCGACGACACAACTTTATAATAAAATCTTAGACAATAACGAAGGGGTATTAACAGAACTTGGTGCTGTTAATGCAAGTACTGGAAAATATACTGGTCGTTCGCCTAAAGACAAATTTTTTGTCTCTGAACCTTCATATAGAGATAACATTGATTGGGGAGAAATTAATCAACCTATCGATGAAGAAACTTTCTTGAAGTTATACCATAAAGTACTAGACTATTTAGATAAAAAAGATGAACTATACGTATTTAAAGGCTACGCTGGTAGCGATAAAGATACAATGTTAAAACTTACAGTCATCAATGAATTAGCATGGCATAATTTATTTGCTAAAAATATGTTTATTAGACCTGAATCAAAAGAAGAAGCTACAAAGATTAAACCTAACTTCACTATCGTTTCTGCACCACATTTTAAAGCAGATCCAGAAGTTGATGGTACTAAATCTGAAACCTTTGTCATTATTTCATTTAAACACAAAGTCATTTTAATCGGCGGTACTGAATACGCTGGTGAAATGAAAAAAGGTATCTTCTCTGTAATGAATTATCTCTTACCGATGCAAGATATTATGAGCATGCATTGCTCAGCAAACGTTGGTGAAAAAGGCGATGTTGCATTATTCTTTGGTCTATCTGGCACTGGTAAAACAACCTTATCGGCTGACCCACACCGTAAACTAATCGGTGATGATGAACACGGATGGAATAAAAACGGGGTCTTTAATATCGAAGGTGGCTGCTATGCAAAAGCAATTAATCTTTCCAAAGAAAAAGAACCACAGATTTTTGACGCAATCAAATATGGTGCAATTTTAGAGAACACTGTAGTTGCAGAAGATGGTTCAGTGGACTTTGAAGACAATCGTTATACAGAAAACACGCGTGCCGCTTATCCAATTAATCACATTGACAATATTGTAGTACCATCAAAAGCAGCACATCCAAATACAATTATTTTCTTAACTGCGGATGCATTTGGTGTTATTCCACCGATTTCAAAGTTAAATAAAGACCAAGCAATGTATCATTTCTTGAGTGGTTTCACTTCTAAATTAGCTGGTACAGAGCGTGGTGTGACAGAACCTGAACCATCATTCTCAACATGTTTCGGAGCACCGTTCTTCCCGTTACACCCTACTGTTTACGCTGATCTATTAGGTGAACTTATCGATTTACATGATGTTGATGTTTATCTTGTTAATACTGGATGGACTGGCGGAAAATATGGTGTAGGACGTAGAATCAGCTTACATTACACACGTCAAATGGTAAACCAAGCGATTTCTGGCAAATTGAAAAATGCAGAATATACAAAAGATAGTACGTTTGGTTTAAGCATTCCTGTAGAAATTGAAGATGTACCGAAAACAATTTTAAATCCAATTAATGCTTGGAGCGACAAAGAGAAATATAAAGCACAAGCAGAAGATTTAATTCAACGTTTTGAAAAGAACTTCGAAAAATTTGGTGAAAAAGTTGAACATATTGCTGAAAAAGGTAGCTTCAACAAATAAATTTGAATACTAATTAAAGAGCCAACCGTTGTTATAGTCTAACAATGGTTGGCTCCTCTTATTTTATGTGCTAAAAATTTATAGGCAATTTTATTACAACAATGTACATTTAAGGTGACCTTCATGCCAAAATCGCATCACTCATTTAATGGAAGCAGCACGTCTTCATATAAAGTACCGATCCCTAATTCAACGCATGTAGTACCACATCTTCAAAGCTTGATAGTTCCCATGCGCACACCACGTTTCATACTAGCTATGCAACTCTACTTGGTTCATAAACTCTTTAATATAAGTCAATGTTTCAACCATCGCTGGTGGTCTTGGCACATGTCCTTCTGCCATTTGATAAAATGTTTCATGCGTGGCACCTTTTAACTCTAGTTGGTCCGCTAAATAATACGCATGATGAATACCAACTTGCTGGTCTTTCCCTCCATGTACAATTAATATTGGCGGACTGTTTTCATTAATGTTTGGAATCGCTTGGCGTGCCTCATATGCCGCTCGATCTTTTTTCGGATGACCAATCATTCTTCGTAGCATGCCTCTTAAATCGACACGTTCTTCATACATTAAATCAATATCTGAGACACCACCCCAGATTGTATAACTTGTTACTGGTAAGTCTTGAAATGTCAACAATCCTTGTAAACCACCTCGCGAAAAACCAACCATGTGGATAAATGCATGTGGATATTTATCATGTAGCAATCTTAATAGTTGCGTCACATCATTTAAATCGCCACGATAAAATTCGTCTTTACCTTCACTCCCATTGTTACCTCGGTAGTATGGCCCAATCACTAAAGTTTGACTATCTGAAAATTGCATTAATCTACCTGCGCGCACACGTCCTACTTGACCTTTGCCACCTCGCAAATATACTACAATGCGATTTACTTCATGATGTGGTGTCATCATTAAAGCTTTTACTTGTAAGTCATCTGACAAATATGTAATTTCTTCGAATTGATGCGTAAAAGATTCAATTGGCATTCGTTTACGTTTGATAAAATCCAAGTGATTGCACCCTCTCTACGCATTTTAAAATGGTACTATCTTGCAGTAAGAAACTCCGTTGTGCGAGTTCAATATCATTGATACAGTTAAACAACACTGGCCCTGCTGTTTCTAAATAATCGTTCTTGCTTACCAATGATTCAACTTCGATAAAATATACATCTTTTACAAAATCAGTTTGATCATGTGTTTCAATGGTATATTGTGCTATGTAATGAATATTTTTAACTTTGGCGCCTGTTTCTTCATATAATTCACGTGTAACTGCTTCAGCACTACTTTCCCCGCGTTCCCTTTTACCACCAGGAAATTCAATCCCCCGTAAATTATGTTTGGTAAAAAGCAATTGATTTTTAAACGTTGGAATAGCTAGCACATGATTGCCATCTGCTATCTCATTATCCTTTTTAAATGTCAAATTAACTTGACGATTATCTTTATCCCTAAACTTCACGCGCATCACATCCCTACATTGTATGTTAATATAATAGTTAATTACTATCGTTGGAGGCATTAATTATGAAAAAGATATTCTTGGCGATGATTCATTTTTATCAACGTTTCATTTCGCCACTCACTCCACCAACTTGTCGTTTTTATCCAACATGTTCAGAGTACACTAGAGAAGCGATTCAATACCACGGTGCTTTCAAAGGCCTTTATTTAGGCATCCGTCGTATTTTAAAATGTCATCCGCTTCATAAAGGTGGCTTTGACCCTGTTCCGTTAAAAAAAGACAAGTCAGCAAGCAAGCATTCACATAAACATAACCATTAATATGGTTGTAATTGAGTTATATCCACTAAAGGGGGGCGAAATTCGAGTCGCCCCTCTTTTAATATGCCTGAATGCGCCACCACATCTTGATCAAAATAATAACCTGCTGGTGTAACATCTCCTGGATAATCACCTTTACGAGCAAGCATCGCTGTAAAATAACGGCTTAAACCATATTCGTACATGCCGCCAATAACCACTTTTACACCATGACTTTTCAAAGTATCAATTGCCGTTTGCACTTTATCAATGCCACCTAGACGAAATGGTTTTAATACAACAACTTTCACATTGTATAATTCTATCAAATTAATTATGTCCAACAACGATGTTGCCTTTTCATCAAGGGCTATTGGAGGTATTGTTCCATCCACTACGTCATCAAGCATGGAGATATCTTTAAATGGCTCTTCGATATAAAGAACCTGTTCACGCGCTAATAACTGTAACTGTGTGAAATCTTGACGATCCAAGGACTCATTTGCATCTATAACCAATTGAAAGTGAAAGTCTAATTCCCGTAACACTCTAATTTGATGCATGATTTGAGGCGTCCATTTTAATTTAATTCTGGTCGGCTTTGTTGCTTTCAATGACTCTAGTTGTTTATTTGATAAGCCGCTCGCTGTCGCTCCATATGCTACTGAAAATGAAGGCAGTACATGAAACATTTGATACAATGCCATGACAATAGTTGCCCTTGCAGCAGGCGTATTTTCCAATGAATCTACTAATTTTAGTGCTGCTTCATACGTTTCAAATGATTTATTTCTATTATCTTCGAACCATTGCTCAATTACATGTTTCACTGAAGCAATTGTTTCATGATCATACCAATCTGTTTGAAAAGCGTTACATTCCCCGAAATATGCATTTCCTTTATCATCAATCAATTCGATAAACAAACAATCACGATGTGTTAAAGTGACTTTCGGTGTTACAATTTGTGACTTAAATGGCTCACTATATTTATAAAAATGCAAAGCTGTCAACTTCATCAAATCATCCTCTATACAACTTATTTCTTTGTAATTTACCTGTTGATGTATAAGGTAAAGTATCAACCTTTTCAAAGTGTTTCGGTACTTTATATTTCGCTAAATGTTGTGATAAATATGCAATCAATTGTGCCTTTGAAATGTCACTTTCACTGACAAAATATAATTTAGGCACTTGTCCCCAAGTATCATCAGGATGCCCTACACATACTGCGTCACTGATACCTGGAAATTGCTTCGCTACCGTTTCAATTTGATATGGATAAATATTTTCACCGCCACTAATAATTAAATCTTTACGTCGGTCATAAATCATGACATAACCTTCATGATCTATTTCAGCAATGTCACCCGTATTAAAATAACCATTTTCAAACGTACCCGTTAAATCTGTTGGATACAAATATCCATTCATCACATTGGCACCTTTAATCATTAATTCTCCATGACCTTCTTTATTAGGATTTTTAATTTTAACGTCTACATTGGCACTTGGCATCCCTACAGTGTCAGGACGTGCATGCAACATTTCCGGTGTTGCTGTTAAAAATTGTGAACATGTCTCAGTCATACCAAATGAATTATAAATTGGCAGGTTATATTGTAATGCCGTCTCTATCAAAGTGGCAGATAATTTAGCACCGCCAAGTAATATTTTTTGCAAATTATAAGGTTCATGTAAACCTTGTTGCATAAGCCAATTTAAAGTTTGTGGCACAAGCGAAATGTGCGTGATGCGTTCATTTTTAATTATCGTTAAAATTTGTTCGGCATTGAATTTATCAACAATGCGCACAGTAAACCCTTCAATAACAGCTCTTAAAAGTACACTGAGACCCGAAATATGATAAATCGGCAAGACAGATAGCCAATTAGTATCACGATCAAATCCCAAGCTCTCTTTACATCCGATTGCACTGGCATAATGATTACGAAACGTTTGCGGCACCGCTTTTTGAGGGCCAGTTGTCCCTGATGTAAACATAATCGATGCAATGTCATCTAAATTAAATGAAGTATTTAATATGTTGGACGGCGACTCTTTCGGCACCACAGTTTCATTCGATGTATCATATTGGATATCCATTGTGTTGTCCAACAAACCGTTCATTGTAATATCCGTTCCAGCGAATTCAATATCATCCAGCGATACAATTTGAAACCCTCGCAATTCCAGTGGCAAGGTACAAAAAATCAATTGTACATCGATTGACCTCATCTGATTCTTCATCTCATTAGGTGTCAACCTTGTATTAATCATCGCAATTTCAATATTTGCCAACCAACAAGCATGTATTAAAATGATCGATTGAATCGAATTATCTATGTATAGCCCGACACGAGATTGTTGATAAGCCTTGAGTCTTTTAGCCAATAGACTCGCTTCACAGTATAAATTTTGATAAGTATAAGATTCTTGACCGTCTGTTATCGCAATATGATGTCCATTTTGTTGTGCTTGTTTATATAACCAAAAGTCCATACGCTATTCCTCCAAATTCATCTACCTTATAATTATAACGATTTTATGACATTCTAGCAGTGGTTATGTTTAAAAATATAAAAAAGTAGACGAATTGATGCATTGATATGATTGTTATAATGCTCAATACATATCGTTATATCATTCGTCTACTATTATCAGTTATTTTTATTTAATTTTAGTGTCATTCTGTCATTTTGATGTGGTGATTTACCCATTGTTGCCACATCATCTGCAATGTCAATTGGTATACGATTCATGTCTTGTAATACACTTAAATGGAATACTTCATCATCTAAATTTTCAATGAGATATACATAATATGTTATCTTATCCTTTTTATATTTTAACGTTTTCCAAAAGTCCGACTTGCAATTCAATACATTATCCGGAATATATTCAATAAATAAGTAACGTTTGCTGCCTACTTTGTCTACGAAATATTTTACAGTGCCTTTTTCTATACCTCTTATATGTGCATAGTCTGCTGAAAAGTAAATACTACCTATTGTTTCATTATGTTGTTGTATTTCAAATCGTTGGCCTACTATTTTATTATTTGTGCCACAACTACTTAAAAAAATCAGTAGATATAGCATTAAACATATTTTCATCCCCTTGAATTTTAAAGACTTTTTCAAAAGCAACACCTCTAAAAATAAATACAATATATTATATCAAATAGAAATTATTATTTTGTTAAATTATGTTGTCATGTTCGTGTCATTTTGAGTCGTAATACAACTTTACAATTATTAAATTAACACTTCTACAATCCAAAAATATTTTTAAAGTTTTGAAAAAAATTAAAGTATTTCCACTACTAATTTGGTAAAATATGATTATGTGATATAGTGAAAGCGTTTTACACTTAATAACTCCCTCTTAAATGCATCCAGGTTTTATGTAGTAAATCATGAAAATAACATATAAATATAGAGGAGATTTACCTTTGAATACAGAGAACAACAAGAATCAAAACCGATCTGTTAAAAATTCTGAAAGACGTGGCATGTTAAAAGGATGCGGCGGTTGCCTTATTTCTTTCATTTTATTAATAATCTTATTATCAGCCTGTTCAATGATGTTTAGTAATAATGACAATTCCACTAGTAATCAATCATCAAAAACGCAATTAACTCAAAAAGATGAAAATAAAAATGAAGATAAGCCTGAGGAAAAATCAGAAACAGCAACAGATGAGGATTTACAATCAACCGAAGAAGTACCCGCAAATGAAAATACTGAAAATAATCAACATGAAATTGATGAAATAACAACAAAAGATCAATCAGATGATGAAATTAACACACCAAACGTTGCAGAAGATAAATCACAAGACGACTTGAAAGATGATTTAAAAGAAAAGCAACAATCAAGTAACCATCATCAATCCACGCAACCTAAGACCTCACCATCAACTGAAACAAACACGCAACAATCATTTGCTAATTGTAAGCAACTTAGACAAGTATATCCGAATGGTGTCACTGCCGATCATCCAGCATATCGACCACATTTAGATAGAGATAAAGATAAACGTGCATGTGAACCTGATAAATATTAAACAACAAGCGAATTGAATTCAAATTGTATTTAGCTTTATGCACTAATCACATAGTAAATAATGAGGGAGATTTTTTAGGCATGAGCAATCAATTCAAAAGCGAAGAAGAGCGAAGACAATGGGAACAATTCCAAGCTTTCCAAAATCAACAAAACCAACAGAACCAGCAATACGGACAAAAGAAATCTAAAAAAGGATGGTTCTGGGGCTGTGGTGGTTGTCTAGTATTATTTATTTTAATTATCATCGGTATTTCAGCTTGTACAGCTGGTATTACAGGTAACCTTGGCGGAAATAGTTCTAAAGAAACGAACAAAACCCATAAAATTGGAGAGACTGTAAAAAATGGTGATCTTGAAGTCACAGTTAATTCAGTTGAAACTATGAAATCAGTTGGTCCATCTATCGCGCCAACAAATGCTAAAGGTACATTTGTCGTTGCTGATGTGACGATTAAAAACAAAGGTAAAGAAGCGTTAACAATTGATAGTTCAATGTTTAAACTGAAATCTGGTGATAAAACATTTGAAGCAGATAATACAGGCTCAATGTCTGCTAATCAAAATGACAACGGTAGTATAGAAAATTCATTTTTCTTACAGCGTATAAATCCTGATAGCACTGCTTAAGGTAAAATTGTTTTCGATGTGTCAGAAAACATAGCCAACGCAAAAGATAAAAAATTAGAAGTTATTTCTAGTTTATTTAGCGTCAAGAAGATTACATTTGATTTATCCGATGCTAAAAAAACATCAAAAGCTAAAAAAGACAAGCAAGATACAGAAGTAGCTGCTGCGAGTTCAAATAGCGATAATGTAAGTTATGAAGCTTCGGCTACTACACCTGCTACAACTTCTAGTGCAAATAATGATTCTGAAGAAAATGAACAGTCTAGTAAAGATGAAGATAAGCAGAATGCGTCTAAAAGTGATAAATCTAGTGTAGAAAAAAGTGAATCTAATGAAGAAACTGCTACTGTAGAATCAGCACCTCAAAGCAAACCTGTTACAAGTGAAGCACCACCTAACCAAAATAATCACAACGAAGATAGCATGTACGACGCTTCAACAGAATAAAATTTCAGGGTAGCTCGGCTACCCTTCTTTTACGGAAAAATAAGTATACATAGCAATATAAGGAGATAAAAAAATGAAATTCAAAGCTATCGTTGCCATTGCATTATCATTGTCACTATTAACTGCTTGCGGTGCTAATCAACATAAAGAAAATAATAGTAAATCAAATGACACTAATAAAAAGACGCAACAAACTGACAACACTACACAGTCAAATACAGACAAGCAAATGACACCACAAGAAGCCGAAGATATCGTTCGAAACGATTACAAAGCAAGAGGTGCTAACGAAAATCAAACATTAAATTATAAAACAAATCTTGAACGAAGTAATGAACATGAATATTATGTTGAACATCTAGTCCGCGATGCAGTTGGCACACCTTTAAAACGTTGCGCTATTGTTAATCGACACAATGGTACGATTATTAATATTTTTGATGATATGTCAGAAAAAGATAAAGAAGAATTTGAAGCATTTAAAAAGAGAAGCCCTAAATACAACCCAGGTATGAGTGATCATGATGAAACAGATGGTGAGTCAGAAGACATTCAACATCATGACAATGATAATAACAAAGCAATTCAAAATGACATACCAGATCAAAAAGTCGATGATAAAAGTGATAAAAATGCTGTTAATAAAGAAGAAAAACACGATAACGGTACAAATAATTCTGAAGAAACTAAAGTTAAATAAGGGTATACTTTGATTAATCGTAATTTTTAGGAGAACCGCTATGATAACATTTGAAAATATACAACAACTTGAAAAATACACCTTAATGACTATGCATGGTCTTTTTAATCAACTTAAACTCGGTATTATTTCAATCGACAATGCAGAGCATACGCTCTTTACACCTTATATGATGGAAACACTCTCTTCCCTAGGCATGAAAGACAGCATTGTCGATTTAATTCATAAAGGGACTGAATTAGAAGACTTTGCAGCATTTAATTTATCAATTGAAGATACAGTTACAGTCTGTTTACAAAGAACTGAAGAACTATTAAATCAATACAAAAATGTGGAATTCAATGACAAAATATTAATCAATTGGCGTATTATGCAAAAGTAATAGACATATAAAAGTCGAACGTAACTAAATGGATATTGATTTTATTCTTTCTAAATTACAAGTATTTCATTTTATAAAGTTTGAAAAGAGGTATATTGAAGTGGAGAAAAATGAATATATAGCTAAATATAATGAATATAGTCAATTATTAGACGCTACATACTCGCAAGCCGTAGCATACCTTTTAAATAAATATGGCGCTGTAACCGATGACTATTATAAGGAAAAATCATACACGCGATTTTTAAATGGAGAAATCAAAAGTATTACAAAAGGAAAATACACTAGAGCTGGTGAAGGATTATATTGTCATCACATAAGCGAAGACAAATTCCAAAACTTATCTGACCTAAGATTCATTTCCGAATTTAAGTACTCATACAACTATCAAAAGAAAGAAAACTTAGTTTACTGCGATTTAATCGAGCATTTAATTTTACATGCAATTATTACAAAAGAATCCAATGGCCAATTTGGTGTGGCTGGATTATGTCAAATGATCAAACCAACAGTCATTGATTGGTACATTAGCGAATATAATCCAAAACCAGCATGGATGCAAGCCACCAAAGCACGTGCCTATTTGCCTAGAATATTAGTAGAGAAACTACTCATTAAAATTGACGATATGTTAAAAGAAATAGAAATATATGATTTCCTTGAGTCTAGATAAATGATTAATGGAGATTTATTTTTTGCTGTTGAGATTTTGTTATAGATGTTTAAACCCATAATTAAATATATTTTATAAAAATAGACCACGCATACCTATCTTTAAACGGACAATGTTTATAAATGAGTTTGCATGGTCTTGAATTGTATTAGTTTTCTTTTGGTTTTAATAAATCGACTAGATTTTCACAATATTTATCAAATATGTATTCCTAAATTATACAGCCTTAATCCAGCAGCTACTTTCGAAACTTCCAACTTAGTTGATATAAGGTTCAATAGTTTGTTTCATTCTTTTTCAGATAAACCAGAACTTAAATTGATATTATTGACTTCATAAAAATTATAGACTAATGCCTCTATTTGCTTTTTAGGCATAAGTAAGTCGACTGAAAACTGATTTACGTCGCTTTCATAAATCATTTCATGTAAATTCTTTAGACTATTATCGTTGTTATCTTTAATTTTGTATAAATAACGGCCGAGTTCACGAGCTATTGCAAATCTTGTATTATTAATCGAGTGATTATTATTGATATAAATCGTTCTTCCACTTAAATAACCCGAAGTATTACCCTCCATTTTAATATATTTAACTTTTAAATTAAGTTGAAATAATAGCTTGTCTATGTCAATAGCAAAGTGTTCAGAAGTAATAAAAAGTTGATCCATTTTGTCCTTAACTAATGGCTGAATTAATTGAACTATTTCTGGTTCTAAAATATCTTCATAATGAACTTTCTCAATAACTTTCAATTGATTCCCCTCCCTAACTAAAAAATCGAACCTACATCATTTAATAAATTTAAAACTATAGGTGTAAACATTATTAAAATAAAACCCCTCCACTACTAAATGTAACGGAGGGACATGATTTCAAAATAAAATGTCATTTTTTATAAATTTATTATAATATTTTTCATCATACTGTACAACCGAATCTAATCCAACGATCCCGAAAAGAAGAACAACGGCGGTTCTGCTTCATATTCACTTTTATCCAAGTGTTCATTTTTAATTATTTGATCGACGGTTTTCCAATTTTTTACTTCTTGCTCTTTTAATAGTTTCCCAAGTTTTTCTTCGTCATACCCTATATCTCTTTGAAATTGCTTTCTACCACCTACATTAATAAAAGCTTGAAATTCATAGCCTTTATTGTTATTTATATAACCACCTATAAAATAACTATCCATTGGCGACTTTTTAAATCTCGTTACTTTAAGTGAGTTATAATGATTCAGGTTATACTTAAAAAATAAATCTATTCTGTTTTCTTGCGTCTCAATGTAATGGTCTTTTTTTTGTTTATTATGCGCATATGCAATAACTATTATAGCTATTAAAATTACACCAACTATTATTACGATATATTTCTTTTTCATCACTCTAATCTCCCAGAAAAGAAGAATAACGGTGGATCGGCTTCATAATCACTTTTGTCCAAGTGTTCTTTTTTTATAATGTCTGTAGATTTTAATTCATTTTTATGGTCTTTTTCTTTAAATAATTTACCAAATGTCTTATCATCGTATCCTATGCTATCTTCAAATTGATGATTGTCAGTTGCAGAGATGAGAACTTTAAAATCATAATTTTTGTTGTGATTAACATATCCATCCACAATATAGCCACCCATAGGCGTCTTTTTAAAACTAGTAATTTTCATTGAATGATAATTATTAAGGTTATATTTAAAATATAAATCTATTCTCTTTTCTTGTATTTCAATGTAATGGTCTTTTTTGTTTTTATTGATTAAATAGCCAGTACTTATTAAGAGTGCTATAATTAAGGAAATTATAAATATTATTTTTTTTCTTTCCATTTTTTTCATCCTCACTAAATTTAATGTTAAAGAGGTAATCTTATGAAATATACAGACAAAATCTATCATAAAGTATCTGACTTTTCTTATTCAAAGTTAAAAAAAGATAACACTTATAAAATTTTAGGCCAAGATTACAAAGTCATCGAAAAACGCGACGACACCCAGAATGGGTTTAGAGCATATGTTTTCGCTCCAGTAATCAAAGGTAAAGTTGATAAGAGTCAACTTTTAATAGGTTACGCTGGCACTGACCCATATAGTCTAAATGATATTCGTACTGATTTACAACTTCCCATTCATCATAACACAAATAATCTAAAAATTAATAATCATTATAAAGATTTAAAAAACTCAACTATTCACAAAAAATACAATACAATAAAAGATAAAAATGACCTTTTTAGTTTTTCTTCTAATTTAAATAATAAAGCACTTTTCGGTGATCTATGGGCAGCTAAGTTTGCACCGACTCAAATGGACGAAAGTGATGCTTTTACTGAATCAGTTAAAAAGAAATATCCAGATAGTGAAATTCACCCATTAGGACATAGTTTAGGTGCGTTTTTAGCTCAATATAATTTAATAAAACATAATCTGGATAACGGTACAACGTTTGCAGCACCTAACGTATACCATTCATTTACTGGAGACTTTAAAAAAGACATTGATAATGGTGTCTATGATTCAAAAATACGCAATATTGGCCATTTTGATGATCCTATTAATAATTTGAATTTTTTTAATCCTCGTATTGGCAAAAATATTACATCAATGCCACATTATGATGGATTTATAACTAACCTTCCTTTGATTGGTCAACACACACTTAAATCTTACAATGATTTCGATGCAGATGGTAATGTGAAGGAAATGCCAGAACTTGAACAATTTAATGATGACCAATCTCTTAATAATAGATTTCAATTATTTGACCCATTTGGTATAAAAAGCAGATTTTTCGACTCTATTAAAATCGATAGTTCTATATTAAATAGAACAAGTGAAAATGATTTTGATCCTTTTGCTATTCTCAATAAAAAAGATAAATTATTCGAATCAAATGACCTTGATATAGAAGGATTTAATAATAAACAAAAAGAAGATTTAAGCATTGATTTAAATCCTTTTGATGATGAATTACATGATGAGGACGAACCATTAATTCCCAAAAGAGGCGATAGTAAAAAATTAAAAGCAGAAAAGAAAATCTCTGTAAAAAAAGGTAAAGGTGGTTCCAAAAATACATGTAAAAAAGTAAAAATCCAGCCTGATGAAGTGCGTAATATCGCCAACACAATTCGTGATAGACTATTTTTATATAATCAAATCACTAATGCATTGGATGAATATAAAGAAGAAACAATATCAGGGGCTAATCGCATTTTAGATAAATATCAATCGGAGCTTCTAAGCGGTTCACATGAATTTATAACACCTTACGATCTTGAACAATATATGGAGATTTTAGCAGTTGAGGGAAGTTCAGGAAACTTCAAGTTTTATAATAGTGGTTTAATGGATGACTTAATTCAGGAATTAGATCAAAACAAAAAAGACTTGCTACAATTTGCTGAAAAACTAGAATTTGCTGCAAATAAATTCGAAGAAAAAGATTTAGAAGAAAGCGATGTTTTTGGACTATTTAGTTAAAGAGGGTAATTTATATGAGCTCAAAAGATGCAAAAAAAAGTCAAGAAGAAGCTAGATTACAACAATTAAAGCAAGAAATGCGTAATAGTACTGATAATTTGGTTAGCAATGCTAAAAATAATGTAGCATTAAAATCTCAAACATTAAATGAAATCATTGAAACAATTAATAATTCTTCGCAAAATTTAGAAGGTACATTTGAAGGAAAAGCAAGCGAAGCAGCCCAACAAAGTATAAATAAACTCAAAAACAATAATGAAAATCTTAAACAAAAATTTGAGACCCTATTAAATACAATGAAGATAAATGGATAATATTGAGAAAATATTAATTTGTCTGTACTTTTTTATACATTACGTAAATCCCCTCGCTAAACAAATAGTGAAGGGATTTATGTTTACTTATAATCTATGCTGAACTAAATATCATAATTAATACTATTATATAAACATTTTTTGAAGTAAAACCTGCTTACGTCGCTTAAGATACATTATTTTTTCTTGCTGCAATTCAATTAGTTTTTCATTTCTATTAAAAAACTGCCCCACTTTTTCTTGTTCGTGATTGCTTGGCATATTCAGTGTTTGAGATTTGACAATTTCTGTATTTAAATTAACTTGACTACCTGGTTGACCGTATTTACTCCATTTATCCTTGAAATATTCAAGCCAATAGTACATAAAGAATAAATTAAACTTAGGATTTAAAAATATTAAAAATCCATCATGAACTCCCGTTTTCACAAAATTCATTACAGGTTTTCCAATACTTGCCGCAATACTTAATAGTAAATGTGTTGTTACTAAAACCCTTGTTTTTTCTTGACCTTCAATTGATAATTTTTGTTCCAAATGATAAATTTTCCCGTTTTGATTTGTAACATCAGAAATTCTTAGCCATCCTATGTCTGATTCTTTATTAAACCATTTAGGATCTTTAATAGGTCTAGGAGAAGCCCCTCGTACAATTTGTGATAATTCCCCTAATTGCTTCTCTTCCCAATCTGGATAATCATTACCATTCTCATCTTTGAATCGCAATTCCTGTGAGAAAATTTTCTGCATATAGCCTTTTTTCTGTTGTTGAAGTAATTCGAGTTTTTGTTCTTCTAATTCAATTTGTCGGTCGAGTTTGCTGAAGAATTGTCCTATTTTTTGTTGTTCACATAATTCTGGAAAATATACTCTTATATTTTCTATTAACCCCCAATCAGCCCTTGGCATCTTAGAACCAGCCGATTTACTAGCAACATCAGAATATCGTTTTGTTTGTATAAAATAATATAGAAATAAATTCAATAATTTATCTTCTTTCGTTGATTTCAAAACCCATATTTCTGATGAACACACTCCACTTTTTTTTGTAAAATAATACTTATTCAAATATGGTCTGAGCTTTCCATACAAAACATTTTGTGGATTGAATTTATTTTTTTGACTTGAAAATTCTTTTGAATTATAAATTTTAATTAATCGACCCGTATTTTGTTCAATACAATCCAATTCTATATCAATACTTGCATTCTCATTTTGAGGGTTAAATTTTTCACTCTTATTCGTTGCTAGATTTCCAAAAATGTCTAAAGAATATTCGCCTTCAAACCCTGGGAACCTCAATTCTGGCACATTTTTCGTTTGTGTATTACTCATCTTTCAACACCCCAAGTTCTTTCAGGTATGCATTGATTTCTTGTTCAATTTCTGCGATTTCTTTGTCGATATTTTTCAAATCTTGTTGGACTTGATCTAAATCAATTGGTGCTTCTTCTTCGAATGTATCGACATATCTCGGTATGTTTAGGTTGTAATCGTTATCGGCGATCTCTTGTAATGTCCCGCTGTAGCTATATTTATCAATCGTTTCTTTACGCTTATATGTGTCTATAATACGTTCGACTTGGGCATCGCTTAAATGGTTTTGATTTTTTCCTTTTTCAAAATCATTGGATGCATCGATAAATAA
>NZ_JACVZN010000070.1:0-561 GCF_017151895.1 Staphylococcus sp. EG-SA-15
GTACGGAACTCGTTATTTCTGATGCGCACAAAGGATTAGTCTCTGCCATTAGAAAATCCTTCACCAACGTAAGTTGGCAAAGATGCCAAGTTCACTTCCTAAGAAATATCTTTACCACCATTCCTAAAAAAAATTCAAAATCTTTCAGAGAAGCTGTTAAAGGAATTTTTAAGTTCACAGATATTAACTTAGCGCGTGAGGCTAAAAATCGATTGATTCATGATTATATCGATCAACCAAAATATTCAAAAGCTTGCGCATCATTGGATGATGGATTCGAAGACGCCTTTCAATATACCGTACAAGGAAATTCCCACAATCGACTAAAGAGTACCAATCTAATTGAACGACTGAATCAAGAAGTACGCAGAAGAGAAAAGATTATTCGCATCTTCCCCAATCAAACATCAGCCAATCGCTTAATTGGAGCCGTTCTTATGGACCTACATGATGAATGGATTTATTCTTCAAGAAAATACATCAATTTTGATAAGTAGAAATGGTAAAAACATTGTATAGCATTTTACACAGGAGTCTGGACTTGACTATATATCCATAATC
>NZ_JACVZN010000071.1:0-547 GCF_017151895.1 Staphylococcus sp. EG-SA-15
AGCCGGTGGAGTAACCTTTTAGGAGCTAGCCGTCGAAGGTGGGACAAATGATTGGGGTGAAGTCGTAACAAGGTAGCCGTATCGGAAGGTGCGGCTGGATCACCTCCTTTCTAAGGATATATTCGGAACATCTTCTTCAGAAGATGCGGAATAACGTGACATATTGTATTCAGTTTTGAATGTTTATTTAACATTCAAATATTTTTTGGTTAAAGTGATATTGCTTTTGAAAATAAAGCAGTATGCGAGCGCTTGACTAAAAAGAAATTGTACATTGAAAACTAGATAAGTAAGTAAAATATAGATTTTACCAAGCAAAACCGAGTGAATAAAGAGTTTTAAATAAGCTTGAATTCATAAGAAATAATCGCTAGTGTTCGAAAGAACACTCACAAGATTAATAACGCGTTTCCTGTAGGATGGAAACATAGATTAAGTTATTAAGGGCGCACGGTGGATGCCTTGGCACTAGAAGCCGATGAAGGACGTTACTAACGACGATATGCTTTGGGGAGCTGTAAGTAAGCTTTGATCCAGAGATTTCCGA
>NZ_JACVZN010000072.1:0-538 GCF_017151895.1 Staphylococcus sp. EG-SA-15
TTCCCCTTCGGGGGACAAAGTGACAGGTGGTGCATGGTTGTCGTCAGCTCGTGTCGTGAGATGTTGGGTTAAGTCCCGCAACGAGCGCAACCCTTAAGCTTAGTTGCCATCATTAAGTTGGGCACTCTAAGTTGACTGCCGGTGACAAACCGGAGGAAGGTGGGGATGACGTCAAATCATCATGCCCCTTATGATTTGGGCTACACACGTGCTACAATGGACAATACAAAGGGCAGCGAAACCGCGAGGTCAAGCAAATCCCATAAAGTTGTTCTCAGTTCGGATTGTAGTCTGCAACTCGACTACATGAAGCTGGAATCGCTAGTAATCGTAGATCAGCATGCTACGGTGAATACGTTCCCGGGTCTTGTACACACCGCCCGTCACACCACGAGAGTTTGTAACACCCGAAGCCGGTGGAGTAACCTTTTAGGAGCTAGCCGTCGAAGGTGGGACAAATGATTGGGGTGAAGTCGTAACAAGGTAGCCGTATCGGAAGGTGCGGCTGGATCACCTCCTTTCTAAGGATATATTCGGA
>NZ_JACVZN010000073.1:0-506 GCF_017151895.1 Staphylococcus sp. EG-SA-15
CATCAATTGCTTATTTAAGACCAGCTATGAAACGTAAGAATTTAACTGTTCAAACAAGAGCTTTTGTTACAGAAATCAATTATGAAGGTAGACGAGCAACTGGTGTAACATTCAAGAAAAATGGTAAGACACATACAGTTGCTGCAGGAGAAGTTATTCTATCAGGTGGTGCGTTCAATACGCCACAATTACTTCAACTTTCTGGAATTGGTGACTCTGAACATTTAAATTCATTAGGTATAGAGACACGTGTACACTTGCCAGGTGTAGGTGAAAACTTCGAAGACCACTTAGAAGTATATGTACAACATGCATCTTCTAAACCAGTATCTGAGCAACCAAGTTTAAATAAATTTAGAATGCCTTTTATCGGATTACAATGGATCTTCGGTAGAAAAGGACCAGCAGCAAGTAACCACTTTGAAGGTGGAGGATTTGTAAGATCTAATGATAAAGTTGATTATCCAAACTTAATGTTCCACTTCTTACCATTAGCAGTACGTTAT
>NZ_JACVZN010000074.1:0-499 GCF_017151895.1 Staphylococcus sp. EG-SA-15
AAATAGAGCACTTAAATAAATCATATGCGGATAAAATCATTTTCGATGATTTAAACCTATCTATTTCTGAACATGAAAGAATAGGATTGGTTGGAATAAATGGTACTGGTAAAAGTACTCTACTTAAAGTTATCGGGAATATAGATGATGATTATACAGCTGATATTACGCATCCTAATCAATATCGTATACGGTATTCTTCTCAAAAGCAGGATTTAGATGGAGATATGACTGTTTTTCAAGCTGTACTTAGTTCAGACACATCGACTCTTCAAATTATAAAAGCTTACGAAGAAGCAGTTAATGCTTATTCACAACAACAAGATGACGCGCATTTTCAAAAGATGATGAAAGCACAAGAGGCTATGGACCAAAATAGTGCATGGGATTATAATGCAGAAATTAAAACCATATTATCTAAACTA
Source organism: Staphylococcus sp. EG-SA-15 (assembly GCF_017151895.1). Lineage (NCBI taxonomy): Bacteria > Bacillati > Bacillota > Bacilli > Caryophanales > Staphylococcaceae > Staphylococcus > Staphylococcus sp. EG-SA-15. Next base: position 426 of record NZ_JACVZN010000074.1, read on the forward strand.
GGTATTAATGACACGACCAAAAAGGTGAACGAACTGTCAGGTGGTCAGCAAAAACGCGTAGTGCTTGCTAAAAC
>NZ_JACVZN010000075.1:0-468 GCF_017151895.1 Staphylococcus sp. EG-SA-15
CAAGCGGATGGCGCCCCGAAGCGCCCGTCGCCGGTGGCAAAGCCTCACCGACCGTCACCGGAAACAAGGGCCTTATGCTCGAAGAAGCGCTGATCTTCGAGATCGGCGATTCGGAGACGACCGGCGTCGATTTCGCATCTTCGGGTGGCACGGTTGACGGCTTGGGCGCGCTCGCCCGCACCGCGCCGATCGGCCTTCCCGGCCTGTCGGAACCGGAAGCGGTGCGCCACTACACGCGCCTCAGCCGCCAGAATTATGGCATCGACCTCGGCTTCTTCCCGCTCGGATCGTGCACGATGAAGCACAATCCGCGCCTTAACGAGAAGATGGCGCGGCTGCCCGGTTTCGCCGACATCCATCCGCTCCAGCCGGTCGATACCGTGCAGGGCGCGCTCGGCGTCATCAACGAACTGGCAGTGTGGCTGATCAAGCTGACCGGCATGTACGGTGTCGCGATGAGCCCCAAGG
>NZ_JACVZN010000076.1:0-463 GCF_017151895.1 Staphylococcus sp. EG-SA-15
GCTCGGACACGTAACGCATCAGCAGCTTGGAATCCTTGTAGTCGATCTTCGGCGCATTGTCGCCCGTGAACGGGCAGGACTTGCGGCGGCGGAAGAACGGACGACGTGCACCAGCATCAGCCATGATCTTTACTCCTCGGTCTCGGCAGCAGCCGCTTCTTCACGGCTGCGGCGCGGGCCGCGATCACCGCCACGATCACCACCACGGTCGCGATCGCCGCGGAAGCCGCCTTCGCGCTCGCCGCGGAAGCCACCGCCACGCTCGTCGCGATCGCGGTCACGATCGGCCTTGCGCATCATCGCCGAGGGGCCTTCCTCGAGCTCGTCGACGCGTACGGTGAGATAGCGAATGATATCTTCGTTGATGCGCTCCTGGCGCTCGATCTCCGACACCACGGCCGCGGGCCCGTCGATGTTGAACATCACGAAGTGAGCCTTGCGGTTCTTGTTCATGCGATAGGTG
>NZ_JACVZN010000077.1:0-458 GCF_017151895.1 Staphylococcus sp. EG-SA-15
GGCACCGGCCGGATGCCGATGCCGAGGTGTTCCTGACGACCGAGGAAGGCCGCTGGCTGCGCACCGGCGATGTCGGCACGATCGTCGCGGACGGGTTCGTGCGGATCGTCGATCGACTTAAGGACATGATCGCGGTGTCGGGGTTCAAGGTCTTCCCCAGCCAGATCGAGGCGGTGCTGCATCATCATCCGGCGGTAAAGGAAGCGATGGTGATCGGCCTGCCCGATCCGTATCGTGGCGAGCAGCCGCGCGCCTATGTCACGCTGAACGAGGGTGCCGATGTTACGCCGGAGGCGCTGCGCGACTGGCTCAATCCGCAGCTTGGCCGCCATGAGCGAGTCGATGCCGTCGTGATCCGCCTGACCATGCCCAAGACGATGATCGGCAAGCTCAGCCGCAAGGATTTGATTGCCGAGGTGAAGGCGGAGAGCGATCCCCCTCCTTCCGCATAAGAAGCG
>NZ_JACVZN010000078.1:0-456 GCF_017151895.1 Staphylococcus sp. EG-SA-15
AGCCGGTGGAGTAACCTTTTAGGAGCTAGCCGTCGAAGGTGGGACAAATGATTGGGGTGAAGTCGTAACAAGGTAGCCGTATCGGAAGGTGCGGCTGGATCACCTCCTTTCTAAGGATATATTCGGAGCATCTTCTTCAGAAGATGCGGAATAATGTGACATATTGTATTCAGTTTTGAATGTTTATTTAACATTCAAATATTTTTTGGTTAAAGTGATATTGCTTATGCGAGCGCTTGACAATCTATTCTTTTTAAAGAAAGCGGTTGTCAGACAATGCATTAAGAAAAATTAAAGCGGAGTTTACTTTTGTAAATGAGCATTTGATTTTTTGAAAATAAAGCAGTATGCGAGCGCTTGACTAAAAAGAAATTGTACATTGAAAACTAGATAAGTAAGTAAAATATAGATTTTACCAAGCAAAACCGAGTGAATAAAGAGTTTTAAATAAGCTTG
>NZ_JACVZN010000079.1:0-454 GCF_017151895.1 Staphylococcus sp. EG-SA-15
ACCTACTGAAGCTGCGTGTCCTGCTGTTACATCATCTTCATCAATTAATAAGATTGGGTTTGCATCTCCACGTGCTTTTTCAGATAACATAAGAACACGAGATTCTTATTGAGCATCTGCTTTCGTACCACCGTGTTTGATGTAACCAATACCATTAAAGATTGAAGACGAACTATCTTTCATAACACCATGTTTCAATATGTGACCATTAGTTTCTTTACCTTATTGAATGATTTGTGTTGTGAAGTTTTGTTTTTGTTCTCCACGACCAACTACGACTGTTTTTAAGTTACAGTTTGAACGGTCACCCATTAAATAAGTCGTGTTGTCATTAATTGTACTACCGTCATTCATTAAACCTAAAGCCCAATCGATTGTCGCATCAGCTGCTGCTGTACCACGACGGATAATGTGACCAGTAAAGCCTTTATCCATGAAATCAACTGTACCGTAA
>NZ_JACVZN010000007.1:0-84425 GCF_017151895.1 Staphylococcus sp. EG-SA-15
CGCCGCTAACATCAGAGAAGCAAGCTTCTCGTCCGTTCGCTCGACTTGCATGTATTAGGCACGCCGCCAGCGTTCATCCTGAGCCAGGATCAAACTCTCCATAAAAATTATGATGTTTGATTAGCTCATAAATACTAAATAATGTTTGTAACTTATAGTTACGTTTTTGGAATTAACGTTGACATATTGTCATTCAGTTTTCAATGTTCGTTTGTCACTTACAAGATTTAATTATAACTCGTAAGTTTTTGTAAGTCAAGAATTATTTTTAATTATTTTATTTCTAAAAAATAAATTTCCTAACTCAATTAATTCAACAAATATTATTTTATTATGTATTTGTTCGAATTTCAATAGTCAAATTTACACTTTATTAATATTTTAAATCAACAACTTAAAACATTTGTTTTTTAAATATTAGTGCCGTTTGACGACTTTTATATAATATCAAGTTATTCTAGTAGAGTCAACATAAAACAACACTTATTTTTGTTTAAAAATTACTGTTGAAGGGATTATTTTCTATTCGTAAGTACTATATGTATTTAAAGTGTAATTCCTTATGCTTTTTACTTCAGTTTTACAAACAAACTTATACTCACTTTATGGATAGTTATTTAGTAGACCTTCGTTTGAATATTTTTATGTTTATTTATAAAGGATACTAGTTATTAGTTAATACCACTTCCGTAGTTAGAATATTCTTTTCTTCAATTTAAATATTTTTCAGAATAAGCATAAAAAAGAAGTTAAACAACTTTCATGTCGTTTAACTTCTTAAATATTACACTTACTTATATGAAGTAAGCTAACGCTTTTTTAATTTGTCATACTACCAAAGTTAAATTATTTATCTTGGCATTCTTTACAAACTCCATAAATTTCCATTCGATGATGTGTTACGTCAAAGTCAGTCATATGCTGAGCTAATCTTTCAATTTCATTTAACTGTGGATATTGAAAATCAACAATCTTACCACATTGTTCACATATAATATGATAATGATTATGTGTATTAAAGTCGAATCGACTTGATGAGTCTCCATATGTTAATTCTTTTACAATTCCAATATCTTTAAACACTCTTAAGTTATTATATATTGTCGCAACACTTATATTTGGAAAATCAGGTGAAAGTGCTTGATAAATTTCATCAGCTGTTGGATGAGTATGTGAAGAAATTAAATAACGTAATATTGCTTGTCTTTGAGGTGTAATTCTTACGCCTGCTTGTCGCAATGATGCAATTGATTCTTCTAGTTCATGTTCAATTGATTCTATTTCAACACTCATCTATATCACCATCTTTCTTATATAATAATAATTATTACTTACTATAAATATAACTGTAGTATTGCGCGCGTGTCAATATTTACATGATGATTTCATTTAATAGCCTTTTTTAGTATCCACTTCATTCTCAATTAGACCATTCTTATTGAGAAAATTAACTAGATTGTTTTTAAAAATATCTAATAAGTCATACTTTGCTTCATAATCATTACCAGTTATATGTGCTGTTATGGTTACATTTTCCAATTCATATAATTCATGATTAGGTTTCAAAGGTTCATTTTCAAACACATCTAAATATGCATGTCGAATAACTTTACTTTTTAATACTTCTATTAAGACCGCTTCTTTAACTATGCTACCTCGTCCTATATTTATAAAAAGTGCTTCATCTTTCATTAATTCAAAATGTTTTTTCTTTAGTAAATGAATCGTTTCTTGCGTTTCTGGTAAAGCATTTATAATAATGTCAGCATTTGGTAATGTGCTTTCAAGTGATTCGATAGTATATATCTCGTCAAACTCATCTTTGTTCTGACCTGACTTGCTCAGACCAATTAAATTCATATTAAAAGCCTTTGCTAACTTCGCAGTTCTAGTAGCAATTGCACCTGTACCTAAAAATAAAACTGTTTGTCCTGATAGGCGTTTACCAGTTATTTTCGAATCATATATATGTTGTCGTTGGTTATCATATGATAGTTTCATCTTTTTATAATCATCTAAAATGAAAGCTAAAATGTATTCAGATAATTGTTTAGCTTGAACACCTTTTCCATTAGTTAAAAGTATGCCGTGATCTGCAATATAATCTAACGGTAATGTATTTACACCCGTTGCAAACCATGCAATCCATTTTAAATTCGGGCAACGTTGTAAAAATGCCTCATTGATACCGCCATCATAACCAACTAATATATCTAAATCAGCCAAGTCACTCTCAGGTATTTCTGATGCTTTTTTATAAAATTTAAAATCTAAATCTGAAAAGCGTTGTTGTAATTCAGTTTCAACTTCACGCATACGATTCAACCCAACAACTTTCATATATGTCACCCCAAAATGTTTTTAAGTTCTTCTATTTGTGTTTTAACCTTAACCTTCTCGATAACATCTAATACTTTACCTTGTTCATCTATTATAAAAGTCGTTCTTACAATGCCCATACTTTCTTTGCCAAATGATTTTTTCAACTGATATACGCCAGTTTCTTTAGCTAATTTAAAATCTTCATCTACTAATAAATCGAAATTCAATCCGTGTTTCTCAATAAAATTTTGGTGTTTTTTCTTTGAATCACCGCTTATACCATATACTGCAACATCTAAATCATTGAACATTTCTAAATTGTCTCTAAAGTCACAAGCTTCTGTGGTACAAGTAGGTGTATTATCTCTAGGATAAAAATATATAATCGCCTTTTTACCTTTTAATGTATCATTTGTAATGACAGTTCCGTCTTGATTTTCTAATTTAAATATTGGAAATTGTTCTCCTTTTTGCAACATATAATCACCTTTTTCTTCATTATAATAATTTTATGATACGATATTAGATGAAAATATTAAATTAAAAGAGGTTGATATAAATGAATTTTAGTGAAAGTGAACGTTTACAACAACTTTCAAACGAATATATTCTAGGCGGTGTCAATTCCCCTTCTCGTTCTTATAAAGCTGTAGGAGGCGGTGCACCTGTTGTTATGAAAGAAGGACACGGTGCATATTTATATGATGTCGATGGCAATAAATTTATTGATTACCTTCAAGCATACGGTCCAATTATTACGGGGCATGCACATCCTCATATTACTAAAGCAATTCAAGAACAAGCAGCCAAAGGTGTTTTATTTGGTACACCGACTGAACTAGAAATTGAATTCAGCAAAAAATTACGTGATGCAATTCCATCTCTTGAGAAAATTCGCTTTGTAAATTCTGGAACAGAAGCAGTCATGACAACAATTCGTGTTGCACGTGCATATACTAAAAGAAATAAAATTATAAAATTTGCTGGATCTTATCATGGCCATTCTGATTTAGTATTGGTTGCAGCAGGTAGTGGCCCATCTCAGCTCGGTTCTCCAGACTCAGCTGGTGTTCCAGAAAGCGTCGCACGTGAAGTCATTACTGTACCTTTCAATGATATTAACGCATATAAAGAAGCAATTGAATTTTGGGGTGATGAAATTGCCGCAGTATTAATAGAACCAATTGTTGGTAACTTTGGAATGGTAATGCCTCAACCTGGATTTTTAGAAGAGGTTAATGAAATTTCGCATAACAATGGGACACTAGTGATTTATGATGAAGTAATTACCGCATTCCGTTTCCATTACGGTGCCGCTCAAGATTTATTAGGTGTTATCCCTGATTTAACTGCATTTGGTAAAATTGTTGGCGGTGGTTTACCAATTGGAGGCTATGGTGGACGTCAAGATATTATGGAACAAGTAGCACCTCTAGGACCTGCATATCAAGCTGGTACAATGGCTGGTAACCCGTTATCTATGAAAGCAGGTATTGCATTACTCGAAGTACTAGAACAAGACGGTGTTTATGAAAAATTAGACAGCTTAGGCCAACAACTAGAAGAAGGTTTACTTAAATTAATCGAAAAACATAATATCACAGCTACAATTAATCGTATTTATGGATCTTTAACATTGTACTTTACAGATGAAAAAGTCACACATTATGATCAAGTTGAACATTCTGACGGCGAAGCGTTCGGTAAATTTTTCAAATTAATGTTAAATCAAGGTATCAATTTAGCACCTTCTAAGTTTGAAGCTTGGTTCTTAACAACTGAACATACAGAAGAAGATATTCAACAAACTTTAAAAGCTGCAGACTATGCTTTTAGTCAAATGAAATAACTTTTAAGGAAGTATATTTTTAATTGAATTAAAATAAAACAAATGCTCACATAGTAGATTCATTTTATATCGTTAACTATTAACGTTTAACTTGATATGTCACTATGTGAGTTTTTATTTTACAAATTTATACTCTTTTAATCTCTGACTAAAGTTTTACATCGCTATCAGTATTATGTATGATTTATTTTAACAACTATAAATAAGCTTGAATTTTGTAACTAGTAAGTGTATAACAGTAATGAATACGAATATTAGATATTCAATAAACTTAAAAGGGGCGTCATTATTTTTGAGACTAGGAGCTCGGATTTTTAAAACTGGTATAGCCATTATTTTAGCTATGTCTATCGCTTCTTTACTACCGGATGATGTTGGTCTGAAAGCCTTAGCTGGTGTCAGTGCTGTTGTTGCAATGCAACCTAGTATTTATCGTTCATTTAAAACAGTTTCTGATCAAGCATTGGGTAACATTATAGGTGCCATACTATCTGTTACAATGGTAACAATTTTTAGTGATAATTTTATCATTATGGGTGTTACCGTCATAGTACTTATTGCTATTTTATTTAAATTTAATTTAGCACATGTTGCTACTTTGGCGAGTGTAACAGCATTAATCATTATGGGACAACATACCGGTTCTTTCTATATTACCGCCTTTTACAGGTTTGTACTTGTAATGATTGGTGTCATAAGTTCATCTCTAGTTAACTTTGTGTTTCTACCACCTAAATTTGAAACAAAAATTTACTATAATTCATTAAATATATCCTCAGATATTTTTATGTGGTTTAAATTAGTATTAAATGATACGACGGAGTTTAATAATATTAAACAAGATAGTCATAATTTAAAACAACGTGTCGAAAAGTTAGAGAAAATTTATGATTACTATAGCGAAGAACGTCCTATTACAAAAAAACATATTCACCAACAGAATAGAAAGAAAATACTTTTCAGAGAAGTAGTTCAGACGACTAGACAAGCTTATGAAGTATTAAACAAATTGTCGCGTTATCAAAACGACTTATATTTACTTAATAACAATTTCCTATTACAAATCAAATTAGATTTAGATTCATTAACTGCTTTTCACGAGCAAATTTTAGCTAGCCTTTCTAAAAAAGCACGTTATAATGTGACACATGTTGATTATGAGTTAGATAATCCGCAGAAAAAAGATTTATTGTCTACATTTCAGCATGAGTTAATAAATCATCCTTATCAAACGGAATATTCGTTTGCCAATGTTATGCAAATTGTTGCAGCCATCGAAGAGTATCGACACCATTTAGAGCATTTAGACCGCATAAGAATTAGCTTTTTCACATATCATAGATCTGATGCAGACATTGAAATTGTTGAAGAAGACTTTGATTTATAACATTAAAAAAATTCCTATAATTAATGCCACAATGAGATAAAGTAATATTGAATCTCGAAATTAAATTTAAAAAAGCAGTAAGATTATTTTCAATTAAGAAAATCTCTTACTGCTTTTTCTTATGTTATGACCCCACCATCCTGTTACAAATTTTCTCTTCAGGATTGTACTGAAGTCAAACAACTAATACTTTATAAGTTTTGAATGCTATATAAATGCTCGTAAGCACCTTGTTTTGCAATCAATTCACGATGCGTACCTGTTTCAACAATATGTCCATTTTCAATTACGACAATTTTGTCAGCATGTGTAATAGTGGACAAGCGATGCGCTACGATAAGTGTCGTTCGATCTTTACTCAACACATCTAATGCTTCTTGAATAATGGATTCACTTTCTAAATCAAGTGCACTTGTTGCTTCATCCAAGATAAGAATTGGCGGATTATTTAAAAATATTCTAGCAATCGATAATCTTTGTTTTTGACCACCTGATAATTTAACACCTCGTTCACCTACTTCAGTGTCATATCCCTGTGGCAAGTTCATAATAAAGTCATGTGCATTAGCCATTTTCGCCGCTTCAACTACTTCTTCATCTGTTGCTGTTGGACGACCAAGTAAAATATTTTCCTTAACTGTATCAGAGAATAAAATATTATCCTGTTGCACCAATCCTATTTGATTTCTTAAACTTCCCGTTAAAAAATCTTTAATGTTGTGACCATCTATTAAAATTTGCCCAGAAGTTACATCGTAAAATCTCGGTATTAAGTTAATTAATGTTGATTTACCACCACCACTCATACCTACGAAAGCAACTGTTTCTCCTTTTTCAATACTCAAATTAATATCTTTTAAAATTGGAGCTTCGTTATCGTTATATTGAAAACTAACATGATCAATATCAATACGACCTTGTTTAATTTCAATAGGTTGAGCACCAACACCATTTTTGATGTCATAATCTTCATCAATTAATTGGAATACACGGTCCATTGAAGCAAAACTTTGCGTTAAAGTTGTAAATGATGCGACTAAACGACGTAAAGGCCCGAACAATAACTCCAAGTATCCAACAAATGCTGCAAGTGTACCTACTGTGATTGATCCAGAAATAGCAAGATATGCACCAACACCGATGACAATTATTGGTCCAATATCTGTAACTGTATTAATTGCGGCAAAGGAATAGGCATTCCATCTTGTATGTTTCAAAGCACGTGTTAAGAAATTAGTGTTCTTTTTATCAAAGTTTTTCGCTTCATTGTCTTCAATCGCAAAACTTTTAACGACTGAAATACCTTGAACACGTTCATGCAAGAATCCTTGAACCTCAGCTAATGCTTGCGATCTTTCACGCGTCAATTTTCTTAATCTTCCAAAGAAAACGTACACCGTTAAAATGTAAAATGGGAAGATAAACAGTGCTGCTAAAGTCAATTTCACATCTAAAAAGAACATTATGGATAGTGCAATAATAATTGTTATACAATCTAACCAAATATTCATTAACCCGGTTAAAATGAAATCTTTTGTTTGTTCAACATCATTAATCACTCTAGATATTACTTGACCTACTTGATTATTAGCATAAAACCTCGCACTTAAAGCTTGTAAATGGTTGTATAACTTTTTACGTATATCATACAATATTTTATTACTTGTCCATTGCGCCAAATATTGACGTATAAATTCAATTGGTGGTCTCACTATTACAAAAATAAATAATGCGATACCAATGGCAATAGTTAAATGATGAACTTTTTCATCAGTCGTTAGTGCGTGGTTATTAATCACGCCATCTATTGCATATTTAATTAAAAGTGGTATAAGCATTGGTATACCAAACTTAATTATCCCAACAATAATCGTTGCAAAAATACGATATTTGTATGGCTTAACAAATTGCAAATATCGTTTAATCATACAATCCCCCCTAATCTATTGCCCTATCCTATTCATAAGCATAAAAATGAATAGAGGTTGGATACATAATTTGTAGATGTAAATTCTTCTTACAATTTACATTTTTAAAATTAAGATATCTCAACCTCTGTCATATTCATGTGATTAAATACGTTGTCTTATTCGTATGTTATATTCTATTCAATTTAATCTATGGATACTGTGTCCCCACACGACAGCAAAAGTTATCATACTTCTTTACATCACTAAGTCAATATAAATGATTTAATCAGTATTTACACTTTATTTGCTTAATACTGTCTAATTTTTTTGTAACGTTCTTTCCAAACTTTGATAAAATCTGGCGCGAATGGGCCCTTCTTCTGTTCTATCCATTGTTGAAGAATGTCCACGTTGCGTCTTAAAATAATATCAATATCATGCGGATAATTCATTTGATTCATATGTTGTTCATATTCATCTTCATCTAATAAATGATACTTTCCGTTTGGATATACTTTAATATCTAAATCATAGTCTATATATTTTAATGCCTCTTCATCACAAACAAATGGTGATGACAAATTGCAATAGTAATAAATTCCATCTTCTCTAAACATGCAGATAACATTAAACCAATATTCTGAGTGAAAGTAAACAATTGCCGGTTCACGTGTTATCCAAGTTCTTCCGTCACTTTCAGTTACTAACGTATGATCATTGCCACCAATGACAACATGATCAGTACCCTTTAATATTGTTGTTTCAGACCAAACGCGATGAATCTTACCATCATGTTTATAACTCTGAATTTTAATGTTTTCCCCTTCTTTAGGTATGGATTCTCTGACCATACTCCACACCACCTTCTGTTAATTTAACCATTATAAATTATAGCATATTTCAGAAATAGTATTATATAAATACATATTTTTACGAAATAAGATTTTACTACTTAATAATTAAACTCGGTAATATTGCTAAGTACTACAACAGAGATTTACATGTCCCATTTAAAGTATATAAAATCATCACTTTTATATATCAACACTTTAACTTTTTGACATTGTTATTCTATGAGATTTAAAGATATCATTTATACTTTTTAAAATTAATGTCACTATGTTTTCCGATAATATTACCAATCATCGAATGTTACCCATTTATAAATTGATAAATCTTTGACATAGGTACAGGGAACGTATATTGATCTCGATCACTTAAATCAAACCAAATCATGTCATCTGGTAATGTTTCAATGTTAATTGTTCCTGAAACGGCGTATACCTTTATCTTCCATGTTAAATGAGTAAATTGATGCTTCAACTCAAAAATAGGTGTTTCTACTGGTTGAATGTCATGTCCGATTTTTTCGGTCATTTCACGCCTAGCATGCTCACTTTCAAACATAGGAAATTGCCACATACCATGCAATAATTTTTCGCTACGCTTTTGCAACAGATATTGACCTTGATTATTTCTAATTAAAAAGACGGATTGCTCAATTACTTTTTTACTTACATTTTTAGATTTAACAGGTAACTTTTCAAATGTACCTTTATCAAATGCCTCACAGTTTTCTTGAACTGGACAAAATAAGCATAATGGATTTTTCGGTGTACAAATTAATGCCCCTAATTCCATCATAGCTTGATTAAACGTTCCAGCTTCTGTAGTAACATACGGTAACAATTCTTGTTCGTACGATTTCCTCGTCGATTGTAATTTAATATCTCGATAGTCATCATTCAATCTAGACCATACTCGAAAAACATTTCCGTCTACAGTTGCTAGTGGTACATTATATGCAATGCTCATTACTGCAGCTTGTGTGTATGGGCCAACACCTTTTAACGCTTTAAATTGATCAGGATCTTTGGGAACTAAGCCTTCATATTTATCATAAACTTCTTTAATCGCCGTATGAAAATTTCGAGCTCTACTATAATATCCTAAGCCTTCCCAATACTTTAACACTTCATCTTCCGAAGCTTGACTCAAAACTTCCACAGTTGGAAATCGTTCAACAAAACGATGATAATAGTCAATAACTGTTTTAACTTGTGTCTGTTGTAACATGACCTCACTTAACCAAATATAGTACGGATTGGTCGTTTGTCGCCATGGCATTTCTCTTTGATTTTCATCAAACCAGTGTATCAAATTTTCTTTAAAACTAGACTGCTGATACATTTATAAAACCCTTTCCTCACCAAAATTAATTGTCTTTACTCATAATGTTTTTATTGTACATTAAAATCATGGTTAGTATGTAAGTTAATTTAGTTATTTGCGAAATTGGATTATAATAGTATATATAATATTATGAAATGAGTGAACTGATATGGACACTGCAACACATATCGCAATTGGGGTGGGCCTTACAGCACTTGCAACTCAAGATCCAGCAATGGCTTCTACGTTTGGTGCAACAGCTACAACCCTTATCGTTGGTTCATTAATTCCTGATGGGGATACTGTTCTTAAATTAAAGGACAATGCAACATATATTTCGCATCATAGAGGTATCACGCATTCCCTCCCTTTCACAATACTATGGCCAATTTTAATTACATTTTTAATATTCACGTTCTTTAGTGGAACCAACCCATTTCATGTATGGATGTGGGCTCAGCTCGCAGTATTTTTACATGTCTTTGTAGATATATTCAATTCTTATGGTACACAAGCACTTAGACCTATCACAAACAAATGGATTCAATTAAGTGTGATTAACACATTTGACCCTATTATTTTCACAGTTCTTTGTATTGGTATTGTATTATGGGTTATAGGCTTGCATCCATTTGCAGTCTTCTTTCCTATAATCGCTTTACTAATCATTTATTACATGATTCGTTTTAAAATGAGAGCCGTAATTAAGCAACAAGCTTTAAAAGCAATTCAACAAGAGCATCACCCTGTTAAAGTATTTGTTGCGCCAACAATAAAATTTATGGAATGGCGTGTCGCGATACAAACTGATGCACATGACTATGTTGGAAAAGCATATGGTAGGAATGTGGTGTTTAGTGATAAAGTGGAACGTCAAACATTATCAACAGACTCCATTTTATGGAAAGTCAAAGGTAATAAAGATATACGTACTTTTTTAAACTTTTCATCAATCTATCGTTGGCAAACAACAACGTTAGCAGATGGTTCTACTGAAATTCGTTTGATTGATTTGCGTTATTTAAAAAATGATCATTATTCATTTGTGGCAATTGCACATGTAACAAACGATAATGTCATAGACCACTCTTATATTGGCTGGGTATTTACAGAAGATAAGTTACAACATAAACTGTATGCTAAATAATTTCAAGTTATTATTCACTAAAGTTAATCTATAAAAAATGAACAACCGGGCAGAATGAAAATCAAAACGATTTTTACTCTGTCCGGTTTTTTAATGTAAAACTATGAATGCTTTTACAAAATCTAAAATTTATATTGTTGCTAACAAACTACCTTTAATGACTCGAAATATCAAAATCAGTATAGGAAAACAATATCTAGATGATATTCTAATTGTTTCTGATTCTCACAGATTAATTTACACAACAGGTCAGCTAAACATCATGAAGAAGTATCCGCCTCGTCTGTACTATCATTTGAAACATCCTGTTGATTATCAGTTTGTGTCACTTTAGATGTTTTATTATAAATTGCGTGTGTCGTATACCTTGCTAATACGAAATTTACTGCAGCTATTAAACATAAGAATAAAATAAAGTAAAAATGATATGGAATGTTTTCCATACTTGATATACCAAATATGATAGATTGTGCTATACCATTAACAATGTAATACATTGGATTTAGCATTAGGATGTGATTGATAAATACATGATTTGGATTTGGTATGAAAATAATTGGTAACAATAAGAAACACAATACACAAACCCCATAAAATATGATATTTATTTTTTCAGTTAACAGTCGAATAAGACCAAAAGTAACGGATATTAATCCTACAAAAATAGTTGCCATCACAATAAAATAGAATAGCGCTATATATGATGTTTCGAAGTTTACTGGTTTAACCAATGCACTAATCATCGTCAAAATGACTAGCATAATAAAACTTAAAATAGACATAATAACTACTGGCGTCGCTGCGGAAATATTAAATAACTTAGTAACTAAAAAGTCATTCATATAATGATGATAAGAGATATAAATTGTGAACATCACTACCGCAAAAACAATCAATACAATGATTCTAAATAACCATCTCACCTCTTTAACATCGGTCAAATGACTAAAGGAAAATAGCGTTTCACTTGCAATAATAAGTATTAAACATGCAGCTAATACGATTAGAAAACTTTTCCAACTTTGTTTTAAACGTTCTGTTACATACCTTTTAGTATGCGGTAAGTTTTTAAAATATAAAATAATATTATCTAGCATCTTTACACCTACAATTCAATATAAATCCATTTGTCTTCTTTCAAATTGGCAATACAATATCCATTCCCAACTTTAGTAATCCAAATGTTATTGTTAATATTAAACTTATCTTTTAATTCTTTTTTATCTACAATTGGATAAACAAAACCGTATAACTGATTATTATCATTGAAAAGTAATTGTATCGGTTGTTGTGTAACGGATGCAACGAAACGGTTATCATCATCAGGAACTAAAGTTTTTATAACTGAACTATGCTTTTTATGTAATTGACTATTAAAGTATGCATAGTAATTACTATAATTTGATTTCATATATGGTGCTAATTTTTTAAAACTATGCGTTTGATATAAACCTGCCGGGTTAAAATATTCTAATTTATCTTTACTAACATAGTAAGTCTTATTATCAGCGGTAACACGATAATTTTTACTATTTTCGCCAGTAATTGTAACTACACTATATTTTGGAATTGTGACTTGTTTATCCCCTTGCATATCCACACTGCCATTAAAAGCAATTCCATAAGCTAACTTTTCGCCATATGGATCTTTATTTTCATTTTGCATCGTAGCACGATTCGTAAAATCTGTTATCGAAATAATTCCTATATTATTGAAAATGAGCAACATCATCAATGCTAAGCCTAAAATAGTACCTGAGGCTAAAGTCCAAAAACGCACTAAAAACTTAGGCGGTTTTGCATGATTATAGCGCTCAACACGTTTGAAATTATAGGTCATCTCTGGTATTCTTGTACGATTCTTTTTCCAATCTAAATCAAAGTTTTCAATTTCTTCTTTTGAGTTTAGACTTAATCGATCACGTTCATGTTCTTTAAAAGATGGAATAACTTGTTTAAGTGACCCTTCCATTCTTAATTGACCATGTGAAAACCAAGCTATGTAGTTACTCACTTGTGAAATTTTATCAATATCATCACCAATTGACACAATCGTTAAATTATTTTCAATATAATCATTTGTTAATTCAATCGCACGTTCCATAAATTGTGGTGTTAAATAGTCAATAACATGATTTAAAATAATAATATTTGATTTTGATGAGCGTGCAATACTTAATAGTAATTGAGCGTATGCCGCTTTCGAAATATGGTTAACCGGCTTCGTTTTATAATCACCTAAATGTGCATATTGAATAATCTGTTCAGCTTTATGATCATTAATTTCATATGGAAATAGTTGAACTAACTGCGCTGTATAAGCTTCAACAGTTTGATGAATTAACGATTGATCTTCAATATATCCGTAGAACAAATCTTCAGTACAAACTACTTTACCTTTATCAGGTTTAATTGCACCTGCCAACAATTGACCTACCAACGCTTTGGAAGATTCAGGTTCACCAATTATACCTAATGCTTCTCCTTGATAAATATGTAAACTAATATTGTTTAAATCGATATCTTCAGCATCATATCCAAAAGGTAAATACCATTTCTTATTCTGTTTATTCCTATAGTAGTGTGTTACTTTTAGTAACTTTAAAACAATTGAACTTCCCATCTATTTTCATCCTTCTATAATTGTAATAACGCTATAGGTAAGCCTTCTTCGGGTTCATCGCTATTAAATCTAAACCCCCACGCAAAAATACCTTTTAATCTTTCTACTTTAAAATATTGATTACTGCCATCAGTCAGTTTATAAATTTTACCAATTTCTATCTTTTTTCTGTCTACTAAGTAACTTTCGGCAACAATTACTTTACTTTGATAAACGTCATATTCATTTAAAATACCATTCATCTCAGCTTTTCTCATTTTCTCTTTATAAAGTTGTATTTCGTGTCTTAATTCTGGCTCAGACATCTCACTCAATTTCTTCTGTTCCATCGGCAATACCACTTTCTTCTAATTTAGCTTTAATTTTATCATATTTATATCCTTTTCTCATAAGGCCTTCGATAGTTTTTGAAATTAATTTCTGTTGCGTGTACTTCTTTCGATTTTTATTATAAATTTTTTCTAAATCTCGTTGTAATAAATCGTCTAAAACCGCTTCATCTTGTGTAAAATCCATTTCATTCAATACAGCATGAATGGTTTCCATTTCAAACCCTTTTTGAATTAAAGATTGCATTACTTTTTCTTTAACTTTATTTTGTGGCCCTTTTTTTGTTTTAGATATTTTTTCAGCAATTTGGATAATATCATCAAGTTCCTGTTGTTCTCTATAAAGTTCTGTAAATATTTCAATGATATTTGGTTCTATACCAAGTTGATATAGTTTTTGTTGATAAATTTTAGGTCCTTTATCTGTCGTGCGAATCATTGTATTTTTTAAACTTTCCGCATAATCTTGATGGTCGATTAACTTTTCGCGATAACAATATTCAATCACTTCAGAAATCGCTTGCTCTGATATCTCTTCTTTTTGTAAATATTGTATAACTTCTTTTTCAGTTCTCTTTTTATATGATAAATATTGGATTGCTTTATTTAAACCTATGCGATAATGATCATACTTTTGAATCTCTGCCATGTCAGCAGCTTCAAGTTGTTGCCCTTTTTTTAAATTAAATTTGACTAATGTATCAATATCTATACCCATTTCAAATTGTTCGTCTAAAAAAAGATTAAACCGTTCTTTGTTTTTCTTTTGAACTTCTATTTTAGTAATCTTCGGCATTGGATCACCCCGTTACTTTCTCAAGTTTTAATACAATACTCTTTTATTATTCAATAAGCCACTTCCTATAGCAAATGTTTAACTTTAAATATTTTTCGATGCTAACAAAAAATCACACTATCATCTTTTAAAATGAAAGTGTGATTACAAGCAAATCTGTAAAATTTATAAAGCAGAAACAATTCAACTTTATCATTATGACATTTCAATTAAACCTTCTACATTATAGTTCCAAGCATCTTACACATGAATGCAAGTATTTAACGATTTAATTGTGACATAGCCTGTTGATATTGTGTTTCATTGATATAATTTTGTTGCTTCATTTTTTCTAAGTTCGTGCTTACACGTTGCGTAAAATTCTCTGACATATTATTGATATTATATACGCTAGGTGCATTGACTTTACTAGCTAAAATAGCGCTTTGTAAAACTGTTATGTGAGACATTGTTGTACTATTTTTATTCACGGTTGTTCCAAAGTAATGGTTTGCTGCGCCCTCAAGCGTATATTGATTATCCCCAAAGTAAATATTATTTAAATAAAAGCTTAAAATTTCGTTCTTATTATATTGTTTTTCAACTCGATGAGCTACAAATAATTCTTTTACTTTTCTAGTAAATGAACGATCATTATCATAAAAATAATTTTTGACAACTTGTTGTGTAATGGTACTACCACCTTGCACATCTCTGTCGCTAATCGTTGAAAATAAAGCTCTAGTTGTACCTTTCAAATCGAATCCATGATGATTGTAGAATCGTTCATCTTCCATTGAAATAAAGGCACCTTTAACATACTCTGGCATGTTATCAGCTGACACAAAACTACTTTTATTTTCAATTTTTCTTAGTTCATCCACATTATCGCGTGTAGATAAAAAATACATGATACCAATAAACAATGCGATAATGATTAGAATGGTTAATAATATTTTCAATAGTATTCGTTTACTTTTTTTCTTTTTCGGCGGTTTGCCAACTGGTTGATAATACGTATTATAGTGAGGTTCGTGTTTCATATGCTCAAAATGTTCATTTGAGTTTGAGTACCTATCGCTTCTTTTCATGCGTTTGCTCCTTCTTTTAAAACTCACTTAGTATATACCTTGAGTTTACCAGTACTATCACAAATAGGCTACACTTTTTGGGAAAATCAGTCCAAGGGCTTACAATCGTATACGCCATCATACTTACTTTTTTGTTTTTTGAAAAAATTATAGATAAATCATTGCAATTTTAAATATTAATCATGTCAAATATTGTTATATTTTGTAAAAATAAAAGACCATCCCTATTAAATGCCAATAGAGACGACCTTTTATTTGTTATTCATTTATTAAAACTAAAATCCATATTTCATTTCAAACGAAAATATATAAATTTTAACAATCGATAACCACAATACTTCTATTGTAATTGTTTAACGATTTCTCGATTAAAATCATCTAAATCGTCTGGTACTCGACTTGTTACAATATTGTTGTCTACAACTACTGACTCATCAACTACATGTGCGCCTGCATTTGATAAATCTTTGCGTACATTTAATACTGCTGTTAACGTACGACCTTTTAAATCGTCTGTATCTATTAGTATTTGTGGCCCATGACAAATGGCAAATGTTGGTACATCATTTTTAGTAAAGTATTTAGCAAATGTGCCATATCGACCTTCTGTATCTCCACGTAAATGATCTGGTGAAAATCCTCCAGGAATTAATAATGCATCATAATCTTCTGGTTTAGCTTCTGCAATGCCTACATCGACAGTAACTTTTTCACCGTGTTTACCAACAACTTCACTATTTGCAGTATCTCCAATCACTACAGTATTAAAGCCTGCATTCTCTAATGCCTCTTTAGGGCTTGAATATTCTATATCTTCAAATTCGTTTGCTAGAATAATTGCTACTTTTTTAGTCATTGAAAATCACCTTTCTATATATCATTGATATAATTACTATAGACAAGTAAATCAGTGATTAAACATACAAGATATAAAAATTATTAAGCGACTGTCGCGATATCTAACCCTAACACATCTTATGTGGCATTTACTTAGATACTAATTTAACCTTTTCTTCAAGCTGATCTAACAATCCAATCCATTCATCTATATCTTCAACACGTACTTCATCAGGATTTACATGATCGATATCCTCAATAAACTTATTTAAACGCGCTTTTATCTGTTCGATTGTTTGCTGTTCATTCATAAAAAGTTAACTCCTTTTATTTTGTTTTCTTTTTCATTATTATCCTAACAGAAATTGCGTTAAAGCGATATAATCTTAGCTATATTTATGACATTCAAATTATTTTGACTTTTAAAAATCCCCTTTTCAATTAACTAAAATTAAGAGATAATTTGTTACGAGTGATAATACGAAGTGGTATCATACCGATATGAACCAAATAGAAAGAAGGAAGTTTAAGACGATGAATAGCGTCAAATTGAAGCAACCTGTTAGCATTTACAATGATCCATGGGAATCATATAACGATGTTAAAGAACATGGCCAATTAACTTTAAGTAACATTGAATTTACAACTACAAATCTTTGTAATATGCGTTGTAGCCACTGTGCAGTTGGTTATACTTTACAAACTGTCGACCCCGAGCCTTTAGATATGGACTTAATTTATCGTAGACTTGATGAAATTCCAAATCTGCGAACGATGTCAATTACAGGTGGCGAACCAATGTTTTCTAAAAAGTCTATTAGAAATGTTGTTAAACCTCTATTAAAGTATGCACATCATCGAGGTATATATACACAAATGAATTCAAACCTAACATTGCCTCAAGATCGTTATTTAGATATTGCTGAATATATCGATGTTATGCATATCTCACATAACTGGGGAACAACTGATGAATTCGCAAATGTTGGCTTTGGCGCAATGAAGAAGCAACCACCGTTAAAAGCTAAGTTAAAATTATATGAACAAATGATTTCGAATGCACGTACATTATCAGAACAAGGAATGTTTGTATCTGCGGAAACAATGCTCAATCAAAGTACGCTACCACATTTACGAAAAATACATCAAGAAGTCGTTCATGATATGAAATGTAGCAGACACGAGATTCACCCTATGTATCCAGCTGACTTTGCAAGTCAATTAAATGTGTTAACTCTAGCGGAAATGAAAAAGACAATTCATGATATATTGGATTTCAGAGATGAAGATATTTGGATGTTATTTGGTACTTTGCCTGTGTTTCCATGCTTAAAAGATGATGAAGATCAAAAGTTACTATCACGTTTAAGAACTGCTAAAAATGTAACGACTAGAAATGACCCGGATGGCCGTAGTCGTTTAAATGTCAATGTATTTACAGGTAATGTAATCGTAACTGATTTCGGAGATGAAACAGGTACAATTTCGAATATACAAAAAGATAAATTAACAGATGTATTTGATAAATGGTTATCGTCTAATCTTGCTAAATCATTAAATTGTCATTGTTCCGAGTTTAGTTGTTTAGGACCAAATGTTCTTGTTAAAAATATGTACTATCCGAATATGGATTTTAAAGATAATGAGCGTCATATGCACAAACAACCACAAATTATACAATTTTAAAAACTCTTAATTATGCGGAGAAGCACTTTATCGATAAGTAGTCTCCGCATATTTTAATGCTATTATAAAATAAAAAGCAATTAATTGCTGGCAGTACTCTACTTTAATAATAAAGGTCATTTAATAGGACTAATAGTCTATAATAAAAGGGTTAAATTTTAACTAAAAGCATAAACGTGCATAATCAAAAAGACAGATTGTAGGTGGAATATTCGAACATAACAGTTCAATTCATCCTTAACAATCTGTCTTTATATTTTTAGTCTCTAATATGTTGCACTTGAGCTAAATATTCAATTGTTTGTTTACTTTCAATGCGACGTGCTTTTCTTCGTTCAACACGTTGTGGTGCTGTATCATAAAACCATTTTTCAACATCATCTTCTGGATATACACCAGGTACATGTTTAGGTTTGCCTTCATCATCTAACGCAACAAATGTTAGGTAACTTAATGCAGCTAAATCATGCTTGTTATTAAATACATCGTCAATTCTAATTTGAACGACCACTTCCATTGAACTAGTCCCAGCGTATGAAACCATCGCTACGTATTGTAATATGTCCCCTGTTTTAATCGGCTTTAAGAAATCTACTGAGTCTGTAGATGCGGTAACTACTTGCGCACCAGCATGTTTCATAGCTGTGATTGCTGCAATTTCATCAATATTAGCCATCAATGTACCACCAAACATTGTATGATGGTGATTCGTATCTTGAGGGAAAACTTGTCTATTTTTATAACATTTTGATTCTGACATAGATTTCATTGGTCTGTCCTGATTTGTCATTATTTTATCTCCCAATCTATACTTTAATCACGTATTTGACCTTTAAATACATGTTTCATTTCCTACTCAGCACCTCAAAATACATTTATTAAAATGTTGATGCCCAATTTCCATTTTCAAATACTAGTTCTTTTGAACCATCTTCGAATATGCCATAAATAGTCAAATCACTACTACCAATCATGAAATCGACATGTACGTTTGAATCATTTAATCCGCTTGCAATCTTTTCCTCAACAGTCATTTCCGTTCCACCTTGAATATTAAAGGCGTAAGCAGATCCAATCGCTAAATGACATGCTGCATTTTCATCAAATAAAGTATTGTAAAAAATGGTATTACGATTTGATATCGGTGAATCATCAGGTACTAATGCTACTTCACCTAATCTTCTTGAACCTTCATCAGTATTGATTAAATCTTTCAATACCGCTTCACCTTTTTCAGCTGAAAAATCAATAATCTCTCCATCTTTAAACATCAATTTAAATTGATCGATAATTGTGCCATTATAACTTAAAGGCAATTTATTAGTAACATATCCATCTACTCTATTTCGATCTGGTGCTGTAAATACTTCTTCAGTTGGTATATTAGCAATAAAAGCTTGTTCCTTGCCGTTAACATAACTTGTAGCATCTTCCCAGATATGATTTTTCGCTAAACCTACTGTTAAATCAGTACCTTCAGATACATAATGCAACGCATGGTAATTTTTTTGTTGTAACTTTTGAGCGTAAACACTTAAATTAGCGATGTGTTGACGCCAATTTTCAACTGGATCGTTACCATCAATTCGCACAATATCGAATACCTCGTCAATAAACTTAATATATGCTTCTTCCACAGATAGTTCAGGATACACTCTCTTCGCCCAAGCTTTAGATGGAAAAGCAGCTACGACCCATGGAAATTGATTTTTTTGTACACTTTCCATATATCCTTTAAATGCGCGTGCGTTTTGTTGTTGAAATGCTTGTAATTTTTGGCTATCGATACCATCCATTAAATCAGGATCTTCACTAATAAGTGCTAAATTAGCAGCGCCACGTTTAACGTAATCCATTCTCGCTTCAACATCATATGATTTTATCTCATGATTAGCAAAATGTTCCACAGATTCATTTTCAAATTTTAAGCGTTTTAAGGTTGGATCGCTATATACAACACGTACATCTGAAGCGCCACAATGATATGCTTCTTCTACAATTAAATGCGTTAATTCTAATGTTTCTACTGATGATCTAATAAATACTGGCTGTTTTGGTTGAACATTCATACCAACCTTAACTAATAGTTCAGCGTATTGTTGTAACTTTTCTTTGTAATTAGTCAAAATTCCCACTCCTAGTCGTGTCGCAATTGTCCTAAAGCGTCAGCAATAGCTGTCACTTCACTTGGCGACAATCTTTCTCTTGATTGAACAAAATCATATATATCTGTTAATTCTTCTTCATTTGCATTTTTATATTTTTCAGGATCTAATAATCCTTGATTAACAATATTTAACTTCTCTCTAATAGATAATACTTTCTCTTCATTTGTCATAGCCACAATGTTCACCTCTAATAATAGTTATGTTATCAAAGTATCACAATTTAATAAACTTTAATAGAATTTTATATAATCTGCTTTCTTATTGTTTAAAGTCGCTATAAAATGGGGATATAACTACATAGTTTGGAGGAATCAAAATGGTAGATGTAGCATTTGTCTGTCTTGGCAATATATGTCGTTCTCCAATGGCAGAAGCAATCATGCGACAAAGACTTAAAGACAGAAATATTCATGATATTAAAGTACATTCAAGAGGTACTGGTAGCTGGAATTTAGGAGAGCCGCCTCATGAAGGTACACAAAAAATTCTCAACAAACACAATATTCCATTTGATGGCATGATTAGTGAATTATTCGAAGCGACAGATGATTTTGATTACATTGTGGCTATGGATCAAAGTAACGTTGATAATATTAAATCTATCAATCCTAATCTTAAGGGACAATTGTTCAAACTGTTAGAATTTAGTAATATGGAAGAGAGTGATGTACCAGATCCATACTACACGAATAATTTTGAAGGTGTATACGACATGGTATTATCATCTTGTGATAATTTAATAGACTACATCGTAAAAGATGCAAATTTGAAAGAGGGGTAGTTTTTTATGGAAAATAAATTTGTTCCTGGTATTTTAATTGGTGCCGTAATTGGTGGTGCAATTAGTTTAGCTGATAAATCTACACGTCAAGCTTTAGTTCAATCAGTTAAAGATGCAAAAAATGGTAACCGCACTCGTAAGCCTTCTAAAGTCAGCAAGATTAAAGACGAAGTTTTATACTGGAAAGATGTTGTTGAAGAAATTCGTCGTAATAATCCTGAATTAGAACGTTCATTAAAAGATGCGAAAGAAACATTTGTTAATAGAAAAAATCAACGCTAAGATGATTTTGTTTTTATAAGGCAATACTTAACAATTTGGTGTACGCCTTTCATAGTTATCATTATTAAATGATAATACAATGATTGGCCAAACTGCATTGTTTCAGTATTGCCTTTGTTTTAATTTTAAATCAAAATAGCCTATGAAAGATTTAAATCAATTAATTTCTATAATATTATCATTTTTAAAGCATATCATTGTTTAGTTTTTTTATAATTGGATAAATACTAATAGTTACTTTATAAAACATTACATAGAGAAAGGTTAAGGAGTGCACATGTCGAAAAAGGATCACTCTTCTTCAAAATATCTTAATTCTGTTAAGGAAGCACAAGAGGAGTCAAAAAAGAAAAATAAAAGTAATCCCAAAATTGATGTTGATCGTACATATATTGAACCTCAACAATTCCAATCTAAGAAACCTAAAAAAGATGATCAGGTTTTCTTCTTATCAAGATTAAATAAACCTGCAAAATATAAGAAAGACTCTAATTTCTTATCATATCTCATCTATCGCATAGGAAAAGATGATGCCTCAGGACTAGCAGCACAAATGACTTACCATTTCGTACTTGCTATGTTCCCTATGTTGCTTTTCCTATTAACATTATTACCATTTTTCAATATTAAGCAGAGTCAAATTACTAATATGTTAAGCAATGCACCCGCTGAAACATCTACTCTAATTAAGAGTGTAATTGGTGATATAACTCAAAACTCCAGTGGTGGCTTATTATCTATCGGTTTGATTTTAGCAATTTGGTCAGCTTCAAATGGAATGACTGCAATTATGAATTCTTTCAATGTTGCTTACGATGTAGAAGATAGCCGTAATGGAATCGTATTAAAACTACTAAGTGTTGTCTTCACTGTAGTTATGGGCGTTGTGTTTGTAGTTGCTCTAGCATTACCAACGCTTGGTTCTGTAATTAGTCATTTCCTATTCGGTCCACTTGGATTTGACGAACAAGTGAAATGGATTTTTAACCTTATTAGAATTGTGTTACCAATCATTATTATATTTATCGTATTTATCGTGTTATATTCGGTTGCACCTAACGTTAAAACGAAGCTTAAGTCAGTATTACCAGGTGCAGTATTTACTTCAATTATTTGGTTAGCTGGTTCATTTGGTTTTGGTTGGTATATTTCAAATTTTGGTAACTATTCTAAAACATATGGCAGTATCGCGGGTATCATCATTTTGTTACTATGGTTATATATCACAAGTTTTATTATAATTGTCGGTGCTGAAATCAATGCAATCATTCATCAGCGTAGTGTAATTAAAGGTAAAACACCTGAAGAAGCAGCATTAGAACATGATGACAATAATAAAAATCATTATAATGAGAACACTAGATACGAATATGATGAAGATAGTAATGCAACACATCAACGTACGTACCATGTTGATGAACATCCTAGTGATACCTATCCAGAAGATGATAAAAATATAAAAGACAAAATCGTTGATAAGCTTAAAAAAGACTAAACACCAACAAAACAGAGGTTTTCGCTAATGATTGCGAAGACCTCTGTTTTTGGTGTCTATTTGATGTTATATTGTGATTGGCGTAAGTAACTTTTCTTAATTCAATACGAACTATTGAATTAAATTATGTTGGAATGCATAGATGACAGCTTGTGTTCTATCTTGCACTTCTAACTTACTTAAAATGTTACTCACATGTGTCTTAACCGTTTTAATAGTAATATGCGATGCACTAGCAATTTCTTGATTTGAGTAACCTTTCGCAATCAATAATAATATTTCCATTTCTCGTTCTGTAAGCATTTCATATAACTCTGCGCGCTTTTTCATACGGTTACGCATTTTCACTAAAACTTCCGGTTCAAAAACAGATTCTCCTCTAGAAGTTTTACGAACTGCATCGGCGATATCTTTTGCACTTGTTGTTTTTAAAATGTAACTATCGACACCTGCATCTAATGCACGATATACCTCTTTATCTTCAATAAAACTAGTTAACATTAATACTTTAATTTGCGGTAAATCTTTTTTAATCTGAGTCGTCGCTTCTACACCATCCATGTCTTCCATAAGTAAATCCATTAAAATTAAATCTGGCTTCAACTCATGGGCTTTGGCAATTGCTTCCTTACCAGAAGCGCCTTCACCAACTACTTCAATATCACTTTGCGTTGATAGATAACTTGAAATTCCTATACGTACCATTTCATGATCATCCACAAACAATACTTTAATCGTCATACGAATCCTCCTTATTTAAAGGTGCTTTCACCTCGATACGTGTACCTGAATCTGGCAATGATACAATATGGAACGTTGCACCAATTTCCAAAGCTCTTTCACGCATATTTTTAAGTCCATAACTTTGTTCTAATTTTTCATCAACATTAAAACCTTTACCATTGTCTTGAATTCTCAACAATAAATAATCGTCTTTATTAAACAATTCTACTGTCACTTTTGTACCGTTTGAATGACGCAATGTATTCGAAATTGCTTCCTGTGTAATTCTGAACAAATGATCTTCAATACCTTTAGGCACTTTAAAATCTTGTATTTCATGCACAACTTTCATCGGCACTTTTTTTTGTAAATCAATAACTAAATCTTTAATACCCTCACCTAAAGATTTGTCTTTTAAACCAAGCGGTCTTAAATGTAACAGCAAAGCACGCATTTCTAACTGCGAATCTTGAACCATTTTCTCTAAAATCGGAATTTGTTGGTCTAATGGTGGTTCTAACTTCGTTTCTTTGATAGCAGAAAGCATCATACTTGCCGCAAAAAGTTGCTGACTAACAGAATCGTGAAGTTCTCGAGCTAGTCTTTGACGTTCATCTTCAATAATCTTTTTAACTTTCACATCATTAATATTATAATTTTCATTGGTTAAATTTTGAGTTTTAAGTCGCAACTTATGCAATTCTTGATTTAAAGGTACGAGTGTATGGTATAAATCTAACGTTTCACTATATATTTCTATATTTTGATCATTAATGCCAACTGTTTCGCCTTCCATTGAACGCTCAATTTGCGTCTTAATCCAATCATTTTGCTGATTGATTTTGTATGCGAGTACCGAACCAACAATAATACACAATAATATGATGATGAGATTTAAAAATAAAAAGACTGGTATTCCGAATATTTGTGTATAAAACATACCTTGAAAATAGATGATATTTACAAAAACTTTATCGATGAATAGAAATGCAGCTAGCATGCTATATACTAAGATGAGCATTGAACCAATTGTTCTAATGTAGTGGTTCATCGATAAATCACCTCTACGTCTCCGATAAACGTTGATACGTAGATATTAACTGTATAGTTATCCGGTTTCATCATTTCTTCAATATGAATATTGTTATTTTCAACTTTATATGATTTTTCATTCACGTAAGTACTTCCATAAAAAGCAGCTACATGTAAATTAATATTGTAATTAACCGGCAATATAACCTGCACTTTACCTAAAATGTGTCTAACAACAATGGTATTATTTTCCTTAATATTTGCAGCTTTTGTTAAGTCAATATGTAGGTCGCCAATTCCATGTTGAATTTGGACATCTTCCCATTTATATACATAAACTGGTGTACGTTGCTCACCAAACCACTTTTGTTTAATAAAAGATGGTGAAGTCATAACCTCATCCGTCGCAACTACTTTTTTTGGTTTAAATTTGTGTATTAAATAACGCACAATAAGTAGTAATAAAAAGACGAACAAGATGATGATTGTATACTTATTAGACAATAATGTGAATGCAATTAATAGCGCGCCTATCCAAAACGCCAAAAGGCCACGTATTTTATGAAAATAAAGATATCCTACATAAACTAATACACATCCCAATAATAGAACGAGTAAAAAGCCAATTTTTTCAAAAAATATGTAGTAAAAATTGGCAATAATCATTAATGCAGTAAAAATGATCAACATTTGCGTTGATATATATTTGTGTGTCATGTTTCGCCGCCTTTCTATGCCACAGCGTTCATATAATTTATTAGATACGATGTTTTTTCTGTTGCTATTTTTTCAGTTGAAGTTTGTTGAATTTGAGTTTCAATTTGTGCATAATATGCTTCAACTTTATTCAACTCTGATTTAATATTTTCAATTTCTTGATTATTGATTTCTCTTGCACATTGAATTTGAAATGCTTCAGCAATATCAATATATTTATTTTCTAATGTTAGCATTAGACTGTCAATTAACTTGCTAAGTTGTTCTTTTTTAGTAATTAAATAACGCATATAATCATCTAAATTTTTCATTTTTTCATCTAGCATTAAAAGGTAGTGCTTGATATTATTTCTTACTGTTGCTCTCAAAAACTGTTCAATATAACGTTCAACATAGTTCATAACTATCACCTTTTATAATAAGTTTTAAAATACCAAATGCGCTATGTATCTTCGTTGATGTCGATGATATGTTTGCTTAAAAACTACTTTATTACAACATATTTTTGAAATGACGCATTGATTGTGTTCTTAATTATTATAAAACAGTTCCGAAACCAATATGAATAGGCTCCGGAACTAAATGATGTTCATACTTTAGTCTTAGTATATGTTGAACTATTCTTCTTCAATTTTTGTCGTTAAAATCGGACCATCCTTAGTCACGATAACCGTATGCTCAATTTGAGCAACAAAACTTTTATCGCTCGTTTCAAAAGCCCATTCATTTTTACCTTCTGTAACAAATGATGCATTTGATGAGATAAACGGTTCAATAGCTAATACCATACCTTCAGTTAATAATGTTTTGTCTTTTGGATCAAAGTAATTAAGTACATGTGCTGGTGCTTCATGTAATGATAAACCAACACCATGACCTGTTAAGTTTTTAATGACTTTCAAATCATTTTGTCTAGCTGTATTATGCACCGCTTTACCAATGTTACTTAACTTAGTACCCGGTTTTACTTTTGCAATTGCATTCTCAAATGCCATCGTTGCTACGTCACATACTTTTTGTTTCATTGGATCATCTGATTCTCCAACGACAAATGAAATGCCTGTATCTGCATAATAGCCATTCTTCAAAGCCGATACATCAATATTTACTAAATCTCCTTCACGAATGACACGCTTACTTGGAATCCCATGTGCCACCTCTTCATTGACACTAATACACGTTTGACCAGGAAAATTTTCATCATGAATTGGCGCAGAAATAGCACCGTATTCTTCAAATAACTCTTTCGCAATATTATCAAGCTCTTTCGTAGTGATACCTGGTTTGGTTGCAGCTTGCATTGTATTGCGCACTTTAGCGCATATGTATCCAATTTCTTTTAACGCTTGTAATTCTTCTTCTGTTTTTACAATCATTTTATCCCGTTCCTTTTTTATATAATTATAACTTATTATAGCAAAAATTCTTTGATATACTAAAGATGTTACTTTAGTATTTTGGAAAGTGAGTGAGACATAGTGTGATAAAGAAAAAATATTTCTTTATCGTTGTACCCCAACTTGCATTGCCTGTAGAAATTGTAGATCCAATTTCTCTATGTTGGGGCCCCGCCAACCTGCACATTATCGTAAGCTGACTTTTCGTCAGCTTCTGTGTTGGGGCCCCGGACTATAATTGAAAAATGCTTGTTACAAGTGCATTTTATTTCAGTCAACTACTAACAATATAACATTGTGGAGCCCAGAACTTTGATTAATGTATATGAAAATCAAAGTAATGCTTAAGTATGATTATTTCAAATATTTTACATACATGAACTTTTCCAATGTACGATACTATTATTATAAAGCGCTCGCTAAGATTTTACGATGATTAGAGGTTAAAAAATGAACGATCAATGGTATAAACATTTAATTGGTGCCAGAACAATTAAAACTGGTATTGCCATTTTTTTAACAGCTGTCTTTTGTATGGCACTAGATTTAACACCCATCTATGCCATTTTAACAGCTGTAGTCACAATTGAACCAACTGCCAAGGCATCACTTATTAAAGGTTATCGTAGATTACCTGCTACGGTAATTGGTGCAGGCTTTGCAGTATTATTTACATATTTATTCGGCGATCAATCACCTTTTACATATGCATTGAGTGCAACGTTCACGATTTTATTCTGTACAAAACTCAAATTGCAAGTTGGTACGAATGTCGCTGTACTAACATCATTAGCTATGATTCCAGGTATTCATGATGCCTACATATTCAACTTTTTGTCTCGAACATTGACAGCAATTATTGGACTCGTGACATCAGGTTTAATTAACTTCATGGTGTTTCCACCTAAGTATTATGGTCAGGTCGAAGAAAAATTAAGTAAGACAGATGCCTTGATGTATAAATTATTTTACAATCGCTGCCAAGAACTTATCTTATCAAGACTGCAATCTGATAAAAGCGAAAAATCATATAAAAATATTTTCAATTTAAATAATCAAGTTGAAACGTTAATAAGTTATCAACGTGATGAATTAAGCTATCATAAGAAAAAAGAATGTGATTGGAAATTACTCAATCAATTAACTAAACGTGCATATACGAATCGTTTGTTTATCACTCATTTATCAAATATCATTTACTTACCTAAAAATACTCGTGTTAACTTTTCAGGTGACGAAAAAATGGCATTGCTAAAAATTAGTAGTAGCATCAAAGATATATTTTATGATGGTTCTTTTAAGAGAGAAGATGATTCTGTAGAAACTTTACGTTCGACAATAAAAGCACTTGAAATTAGTGGTGAAAATCAAATTAAAAGTCATATACTATACGAAGTTCTAATGATTTATCGACTGCTAGACAGCAGATATGCTTAATTTAAGTACCTTATACTAATTGGCACCATGGGAGTGGGACAGAAATGATATTTTCGTAAAATTTATTTCGTCGTCCCACCCCAACTCGCATTGCCTGTAGAATTTCTTTTCGAAATTCTCTGTGTTGGGGCCCACACCCCAACTTGCATTGTCTGTTGAAATTGGGAATCCAATTTCTCTTTGTTGGGGCCCACACCCCAACTTGCATTGTCTGTTGAAATTGGGAATCCAATTTCTCTTTGTTGGGGCCCCTGACTAGAATTGAAAAAAGCTTGTTACAAGCGCATTTTCGTTCAGTCAACTACTGCCAATATAACTTCGTAGAGCATAGAACATTGATTTATGTCCCCGCCTCTTTTTATCGTATATAGCATGTCCCTTTTTAAAATTACAAGCATAAATATTCAGACTCAAATATAGCCACACCCCTAAACTACGGAGGGATGTGGCTGTCTTTTTTGTTTGTAATTATGTATCAGATTTAAATCATTAATGTAAAGAGGCTAATTCATTAATAAATTTAGTAAAATCTGATTTAGCAACATTTATCCTTAATGAAATACCAGATTCTGTTGCCATGTTTGAATGCCTTAAACCAGAATCAAAATCAATATAAATACAAAGCAGTTCTTGATTAAAATCAATAATTGTAAAATGTAAATCAGGTTCTATAAAATATATTTCAGTAACAGGATTGTCGTAATCCATATGTTTCAAATTGTCCATGTCACTATCAAAAAGTGCAAATTCAAATTTAACTTCTTGATCTTCGAAAGTTGCACTAGTGTCGAAATAATAAATTTTATTATCTTCTTCGATAACTACATCTTTTAAAATAAATGTTATCGATGTTTTGCTATGTAAATAAGATGCATCTTTTAATATCAATTTAGTAGGCTTCATCGTCAAATTCCTTTCATCATTCATTTTTTCATGTTGCATAATCACCATTACTATTGATAATTCTAGGATAGATACTCATTGTATAATAATTATTCACTAGAACAAAAAAACACACATCAATTTGGTTGTTTCCATCCAAAATAATGTGTGTGTTTATACATATATGATTAATTACTAAACTTCATCGTTTATCAATATTAAATCCATTGATGCGATGTTCAGAGTTAACGAGATTTCTTCTGTCTATTTGCTCTGTCTATTAATACTTGTTTCGCTTGTATTTCCGCTTCATTATCTATTTCTTTAGGCTCAAACGGAATACCCTTACGTTCACAAGCTTTTTCTAACAGATAATCAGTGATTTCGTAATTTTTAGGTAAAATTGGTCCGTGTAAATAAGTACCTAATAAATTTTTATAATGAATGCCTTCTTTTTTATCTTCATCATTATTACCATAACCAAAAGTAACATGACCAAGTGTACCGAAATCATGATATGTTCTACCACCGTGATTTTCAAAACCTACAATAGTTCCAAAAGTATCACTTTCGATAACAATATCTCCTGTTAATCGGTTTGTCTTTGATTCAGTATAAAAATCTAAAATACCTAACCCTTCTAATTCTGTACCATCAGGCGTGATATATTTTTTCCCTAAAAATTGATAGCCTCCACAAATCGTTAATCCCGGCATACCATCTTCAATCGCTTCTTTAAGTGGTGTCTTAATTTTACTTAATTCTTTTGTTGCTAATGCTTGTTCTCTATCACTTCCACCACCGATAAAGAAAATATCACATTCATCAAAGGTAATACCTTCTGTTTCATTGATTTCTACGACATTAACTTTAATATTTCGTTTTTTAGCACGTTGTCTTAAAGCAATAATATTTCCTATATCACTGTATAAATTCAATTTATCTGACATAAAATGATAAATAGTCAATTCATGCATATTATGATTGACCTCCTTCAAACGAACGGTTTAATTGTTCAAGCATAGGCGCTAATGATGTATAGTTTGGTATTGCAACTGTGAAACCTTTATAATCCATAGTCTTTGCCGTTGCTTTATAAATATCATGCTCAACTATAATTGGTACTTCAACCTCTGCTAACTTCAATCGCAATTGAAGTTCTTCTGCTCGTGTACCTGTCACGATGATAGCTTCAATTTGTTGCTTAGATAATTTTTCAAAATCTGCATCATAAATCCATGAAGTATCTCGACCATCTGCAGCGTTATCATTTAGCGAAATAACATACACTTTTTCGCCTTCTAATTGTTCACCAACTGATAAACTTGCATTCATTCCTGCAGGATTTTTAGCTAAATTGATCATCGCTTCTTTTCGTTCTTTTTTAAAGTACTGCATACGACCATTGTCTGATGTATACGTTTCAAAGCCATTTTTAATTGTTTGTTCATTTAACCCTAGCTCTCTTAAAACAGTATATGCTGCTAACGCGTTATAAGCGTTAAAGTCACCTGCAATTTTCATATCATATTTTTCATCATTGATATTTAAATATAAAAACGGTGCCACATCAAAACTTGATATTTCATATTTTGCTTGCTCTCGTTTGAAACCACACTGACAGTGATAATGACCAATTTGATTATAATGAATATAATCGTATTGCAATAAGCGACCACAGTTTGGACAATATCTACTTTCATTCATCGTACTTTGTTCAAATTCATGGGCATGTGCTTTCATACCATAGTACACAATCGTATCACTTGCGATTTTCAAACGACTCACAAATGGATCATCAGCATTTAGCAATAATTTGATGCCTTTATTACTAATTGTCTCTGCAATGTTATTAACCATAATATCAATTTCACCGAAGCGATCCATTTGATCTCTAAAGAAATTAGTAAATACCATCATTGAAGGTGTAACTTCTTTTAACACACGTGGAATCGAACCTTCATCAATTTCGATTACCGCAATTTTAGTCTTAGGTGTTGATTGCATGATGAATGCAGAAGTTATACCTGCAGCCATATTAGCACCTTCATTATTGTGTATAATTTGAATATTATTTGCTTTTAAAGTATGTCCAATTAAGTTTGAAGTCGTTGTTTTACCATTTGTTCCACTGATAAATACAATATCATCAACTTGCTCTGCTAATTTTCTTAATATATCTGTATCCACTTTTCTAGCGATTTGTCCAGGTAAATCTGTTCCTCTTTTACCTACTGCTCTACTTGCTTTACGCGCCAATTTCGCTAGATGGATTGCCGTCCACTGTCTCATGTGTTTCCTCCTCAAATTTCCACTCGCATCATTATAACATGACAAGGCAACTTCAAAAAAGTTTCTCAATCACAAATTGATACAGTGTTTCTAAATTATAATCATTCTCATTTAGATAATTAAAAATGATATTTATTATCAATTAAATATCGCTAAATGATACATTTTCTCAATTAGAGCGCTAAAATAAGGCATTAAATTATAATTATTATTATTTACAATTGAGAATGAGTTTGTTATACTAAGTTTAATTCATAGTAATTTTAATTTACAAATAAGAGGTGTATCAAAATGTTAAGTAAAAATTTATTAGAAGCATTAAATGATCAAATGAACCATGAGTACTTTGCAGCACACGCATATATGGCAATGGCAGCATACTGTGATAAAGAATCGTACGAAGGATTTGCAAACTTCTTCATTCAACAAGCTAAAGAAGAACGTTTCCATGGACAAAAGATTTATAACTATATTAACGACAGAGGTGCACATGCAGAATTCAGAGCAGTTTCAGCACCAAAAATTGACTTTTCAAGCATACTAGAAACTTTCAAAGACAGCTTATCTCAAGAACAAGAAGTAACAAGACGTTTCTATAACTTATCTGAAATCGCTCGTCAAGATAAAGATTATGCAACTATCTCATTCTTAAACTGGTTCTTAGATGAACAAGTCGAAGAAGAATCAATGTTTGAAACTCACATCAATTATTTAACTCGTATCGGCGATGACAGCAATGCATTATATCTTTACGAAAAAGAACTTGGCGCTCGTACATTCGACGAAGAATAATTAAACATCACTACAATAGACAGATAAATATCATACGACATGATAGGCATTTGGGTCACTTACAATAACCCAATGTCTATATTATTTTGCTTTACGGAGATCACTAGATTCATTTTCTGAATCATTGATCTGCGTTTTTTCATTTTCAAGGCTAATTATTGTATTTTTAGTCATTTATTTTTTAAACTACTAATGTTAATAACTCTAAATTTGATGTTGAATTAATTTGACGATTTTAAAGCATATCATCATTTACTTTTTAATCAGAGTTACATCCAAATGATAGATTTCACGTTATACCTTCACGTATAATATTATGTATCGTTTGTAAGCAAATGACTAAAAGTCTATTAATATATACATTTAATTAATTGAAAGGATTGACTACATGATACAAGATGCGTTTGTTGCACTTGATTTTGAAACAGCAAATGGTAAACGTACAAGTATTTGTTCTGTCGGAATGGTTAAAGTCATTGATAGTCAAATAACAGAAACATTTCATACTCTTGTGAATCCGCAAGACTATTTTTCACAACAAAATATTAAAGTTCATGGCATACAACCAGAAGATGTTGAAAATGCACCTACGTTTGACTACGTATTTCCATATATGATGCAATTTATTGCAGATTTACCTGTTGTCGCACATAACGCGGCATTTGATATGAACGTCTTACATCAAAGCATTCAAAATATTGGTTTACCAACTCCAAATTTAACTTACTTTTGTAGTTATCAACTTGCTAAAAGAACCGTTGATTCGTATCGATACGGTTTAAAACATATGATGGAGTTTTATCAATTAGATTTTCATGGTCATCATGATGCATTGAATGATGCCAAAGCATGCGCAATGATTACTTTTAGGCTACTGAAAAATTATGAAAATATAACATATGTAACTAATATTTATGGTAAAAATCTAAAAGATAAAGGCTAGGACTAAATAAAATACTCCCTTCAAAGTAAGCATTGTAAAAATGTAAACTTTGCAGGGAGCTTTATTTTATATAAAGTCATATATCGTCATATTTTTATAAGTTGATTGTTCTAAATTACCTACAGTGACACCAATAAGTCGAATTGGTACATCAGGGTCTTTTAAATCGTTATAAAGTAAATATGCAATATTATAAATATCTTCTTCAGAACTAACCGAATCTCTTAAACTCATCTGTTTAGATAGCGTTTCAAATTGATAAGTTTTAATTTTAACCGTTACAGTTTTAGCTGACTTCTGTAATTTATTTAGACGTTCAGCTGTTTTACCTGACAATTCCCATACTTTTCTTAAAATCTCTTCATCATCATTCACGTCTGTTGCAAATGTGCGTTCAGTCCCTACTGATTTTCTTACTCTTGATGATTTCACTTCACTATGGTCAATACCGCGTGCCTTGTTATATAAACCCCGACCTCTTTTTCCAAACAAACGTATTAATTCAAATTCCGTTTTCTCATATAAATCTCTACCGTTAAAAATACCATTATCATGCATTACTTTTTTGGAAGCTTTACCTACGCCTGGAAAATCTCCAATATCCAATGTCATCAAAATATCATGGACATTTTGATAATCAATCACAGTCATACCATCAGGTTTATTCATACCACTCGCTAATTTAGCTAAAAATTTGTTATAAGAAACACCTGCAGATGCTGTTAAATGTGTCTGCTCTAGAATATCTTTTCTAATATACTGAGCAATTTTCGAAGCAGGAAGGTCTGGTCTCACTAATTCTGTAATATCTAAATACGCTTCATCCAATGACATCGGTTCTACCTTATCTGTATAACTTCGGAAAATAGACATAATCTGCGCAGATGTTTCTCGGTAAGCACCAAAATTACTTGTGACAAAGTATCCATTTGGACATAATTTATGCGCTTGTGACATAGGCATTGCTGAATGGACGCCGTATTTTCGTGCTTCATAGGATGCCGTAGAGACAACACCCCTACTGCTTGCTTTACCACCAACAATGACTGGTTTCCCTTTCAATTTGGGGTTATCTCTCATTTCGACTTGTGCCAAAAAATAGTCCATATCTATATGAATAATTCGTCTCTCAGTCAAGTGCTCACCTCCCTACTAATTTTTACTTTTATAACGCACAAAAATATCTCAACATAATTATACGCTGTGTACGATTTTTTTACATAAATCTTGCACTTAGCGATAACTATATTGAGATAACTACAAGTTGTTATAAAATCAATTGCTATTTAAGCATGATGATGAAGACGATTGAGTAAGAAAACATAGGTAATCTGAAATAATTCAAGCAAATTCATTTTGTTGGTATCATCATATTAAAATTTATTATTGAGTCGGCTTTTGATGATACAAATAAATACTATCTTCATCTTGTTGAACATATTTAAAACTACTAGATATTGTTAATGCAACAAGCAGAATATCTATAAAGCAATAAGCAGTATGCATACTAAACATAAAAATAAGTGATGAATAACCAAATACCTTAATTAAAATAAGCAAGCCAGTACTTAATAGGATTAGTGGTGACAGCATAATAATTGAGAATTGCCATTTGTTGAAGCAAGCATCTGCTGTTTGGAATAAGATTCTGTCTTTTTTTATATTAAACATAGGTTTGCTATCTTTTTTAAATAAAAGAAATAATGCTCTATGGATAAGTTCATGTAAAATCAATAAAATAATGAATCCAGCAAACCCATATACAAGATTGATGATGATATTTTGATCGACAACCGCTGTGACACCTAACGCCCACTTATACGTAAATAAAATCACGAATAACGCAATAACAAGTTGCAAGATAATAAACCTTCGCATTTGAAAATTATTTGTCGTTAAATCAATTTTATGCATTACCAACCCTCCCGATCATGACATTCTTATTCTTCTTTAAATATAGTATACAATGTCACATTTAATTTAAAAAGTTCATATCAAGAAAGTAAATTGGCTGTAATAAAATTTTAATATACGACTTCTTTCTTCACTTATTAAGGCGAAATTTTATCTCAAATCATGTGCGCTATTTCAAATTGAATAATGCCACTGTCTCAACATGTGTTGTTTGTGGAAACATATCTACCGGTGTTACCTCTTCAAGTTGATATTTTTCAGCTAATAATAATGCATCACGTTGCTGTGTTGCGGGATTACATGAAATATAGACAATACGCTTAGGTTCTAATGTAAGCAAAGTCTGAATAAACGTTTCGTCACAGCCCTTTCTTGGCGGATCAACCATTACAACATCTGGTTTAATCCCTTGTGCTTTCCATTGTAAAATAACTTCTTCAGCTTTCCCACAGACAAAAGTTGTATTATTGCATTGGTTTATAGTCGCATTTTGTTGTGCGTCTTCAATTGCAGAAGGTACTACTTCAACACCGTATACATGTTTTGCATGTGGTGCCATATATAGCCCTATTGTTCCAATACCACAATAGGTATCTAATACAACTTCATTACCTGTCAATTGCGCATACTCAATTGCTTTATTATATAATTTCTCTGTTTGTTCAGAATTAATTTGGTAGAATGACTGATCACTTATTTTAAATGTACTATCTGTTAATTGATCAATAATTGTATCTTTACCATATAGCGTTATAGATTGACGTCCCATAATAACATTAGAGTGGCTATCATTAATGTTTTGTTTAATACTTGTCACATTAGGAAATGCATCTAATATCTTCTCAACAACAGCATTTTTTTGTGGC
The DNA here is from genome assembly GCF_017151895.1 of Staphylococcus sp. EG-SA-15. Lineage (NCBI taxonomy): Bacteria > Bacillati > Bacillota > Bacilli > Caryophanales > Staphylococcaceae > Staphylococcus > Staphylococcus sp. EG-SA-15. The sequence continues at coordinate 35,850 of NZ_JACVZN010000007.1, forward strand.
CACTTTTTACCATTAGTTACAAAAATAATCATCATTTCGTCTGTATGATATCCTGTTCTTACAACCAAATGTCTCATTAAACCTTTTTTCAATTGTTCTTGATAAATACTTACATTTAAATCTTTTAAAATAGATTTAACTTCATTCATCACTTCTTGATGTTGTGAATCTTGTATTAAACAACTTTCCATGTCAATAATGTCATGGCTTCTTTGACGATAAAAGCCCATAATAACTTCATTCTGTTCATTCTTACCAACTGGAATCTGGGACTTGTTTCGATATCTCCAAGGATCTGTCATGCCAACTGTATCGTTAATCTTAGAATTATCAAAATGCGCTTTTCGCTGAAACAAATTAATCACTTGTTCCTTTTTCATTTCAAGTTGTGCTTCGTATGATAAGTGTTGAAGTTGGCACCCACCACAACGTTCATAATATATACATGGCGGTGCAACACGATTCTCACTTCTCGTATTTATATTAAGCAACTTACCTATCGCAAAGTTCTTTTTTACTTTGATAATTTTATATTCAATTTGTTCATTAATTAAAGCTTGTGGTATGAAAATAGGAAAGCGATCTATTTTTACGACACCATGGCCTTCATGCGTTAAATCAACAACTGTTCCCGTTTTTATGTCATTTTTAGCTATTGCTTGCAAAATTTTACCTCCAAAATGAACAGGTTAGGAACAAAATTATGCGCTTCCTAACCTGCCATTATATATTTCACTATTTCTGTTTATTCTTCGATTAAATTGTCATCAACATGATCATTATTTATTAACTCTTCATTTACAATATCATTAGGTGCAAAGACATCTATATGACGTTCTAGATTTAAGAAATTCGCTGGTAATTTACCACCATATTCTCCATCTACATTTAGTTGTAAGTCTGTGAATGATGAAATATTAATTGCCTTTGCTTTTTCATAAATAACTTTAGGATGCTTAGTATGTTCTCCTCTTGAAGCTAAAGTCATAATATGACCAAGTTCTGCAAGGTTTGATTTTTCAACTATAATTAACGTAAAATAGCCGTCATCTAACTTAGCGTCCGGCACTAATTTTTCAAATCCTGCCATTGAATTTGTTAAACCTAAAAAGAATAATAATGCTTCTCCTTGGAAAACATTACCATCATATTCAATTCTTAAATCTACAGCTTTCATTTGAGGTAACATTTCGAAACCTTTGATGTAATAAGCAAATGGACCAACAATAGATTTCAATTTACTCGGTGTTTCATAAGAGACTTGCGTCAATTGTCCGCCTGCAGCTAAATTAATAAAGTATCGATTATTCATTTTACCAATATCTACTTTAGTAGAATGACCTTCAATGATGACATCAAGTGCCCCCATGATGTCATTAGGTATATGCAATGCACGTCCAAAGTCATTAACAGTACCCATAGGAATGACACCTAGCTTAGGACGATTAGGCTTTTCTGCGATACCATTAACTACTTCATTTAATGTTCCATCACCACCTGCAGCGATTAATACATCATAATTTTCATGCATAGCTCTTTCTGCTTCAAGTGTGGCATCACCTATTTTCTCGGTTGCATATGCACTCGTTTCATATCCCGCTTTTTCTAATTTTATTAAGGCATCAGGTAATTCTCTTTTAAATAGCTCTTTACCTGATGTCGGGTTATAAATGATTCTAGCACGTTTCCTCATATCTTATCCCTCTACTTAAAATTCATATATTTTAACTTCATCTTTGTTTCGTCTAATAGGGAGTGGGACAGAAATAATATTTAACAAAATTTATTTCGTTCTACCCCAACTTACATTGTCTGTAGAATTTCCTTTCGAAATTCTCTTTGTTTGGGGCCCCACCCCAACTTGCACATTATTGTAAGCTGACAGAAAGTCAGCTTCTTTGTTTGGGGCCCCAGCCCAACTTGCATTGTCTGTAGAATTTCCTTTCGAAATTCTCTTTGTTTGGGACCCCCCCAACTTGCACATTATTGTATGCTGACAGAAAGTCAGCTTCTATGTTGGGGCCCACTAGAATTGAAAAAAGCTTGTTACAAGCGTATTTTCTTTCAGTCAACTACTGCCAATATAACATTGTAGTGCCTAGGACATTGAATTTATGACCCAGGCTCAGTCTTATTTCATCATTCTTAATATCGTTAAAGACCAACTTGTATCTTAAACAAATACTATCTCAATATGTACAAAGCTTGTTATTTATTCAGCATTTTTTGCCGTTCTTCATTATATAGACTTCGTCAGTTATGCTATTTTACCTTTAAAATGATGTTGTAAATATAATGTTGTCTTTATACAAAAATGTTTTATACCTTTTTATTATACAGTTTGCCTTAATATAATTAAAGCTAACGCATTAATAAAATTAATATTTTTACCATTAACATGTACAATGAATTAAGTTAAAAGTAATATGACTTCTATAGATATAAATAAACCCTCGATTGCATCTAAGTCAGCAATCAAGGGTTTATTTTTTAAATCTTCATAGTTTGATGATTTAAATTATCTTTTATCTAATTCTTGTTTTAATAGTTGATTTACTAATTGTGGATTAGCTTGACCTTTAGACGCTTTCATAATTTGACCAACTAAGAAGCCCATAGCTTTGCCTTTACCATTTTTGTAATCTTCAACTGATTGTTCGTTATTGTCTAATGCTTCATTTACAAATTTTAGAAGTGTTGCTTCATCAGAAATTTGAACTAAGCCATTATCTTCCATAATCTGTTTAGCATTACCACCTTTAGCTGCTAACTCTGGGAAGACTTTCTTCGCAATTTTACTGCTCATTGTTCCGTCTTCGATAAGTTTAATCATACCTGCTAAATTTTCTGGTGTTAATTTAGTATCTAATAATTCTACTTGATTTTTATTTAAATATTCGTTTACGCCACCCATTAACCAGTTAGATGTTAATTTAACATCTGCACCGTGTTCAATTGTTGATTCAAAGAAATCTGACATTTCTTTAGTCAAAGTTAATACGTGTGCATCGTATGCAGGTAAACCTAATTCATTTACATACTTAGCCTTACGCTCATCTGGTAATTCAGGAATTGTCTGACGAACACGCTCTTTCCAAGCATCATCAATATATAAAGGTACAATGTCAGGCTCTGGGAAGTAACGGTAATCATCAGAACCTTCTTTAACACGCATTAAAATTGTTTTACCTGTTGATTCATCAAATCGACGTGTTTCTTGTCCGATTTCTCCACCATTTAACAATTCTTCTTCTTGGCGTTTTTCTTCATATTCTAAACCTTTACGTACATAGTTAAATGAGTTTAAGTTTTTCAATTCGGCTTTAGTACCAAATTTTTCTTGACCATATGGACGCAAAGAGATGTTAGCATCACAACGTAAAGATCCCTCTTCCATCTTAACGTCTGATACACCAGTGTATTGAATAATTGAACGTAATTTTTCTAAATATGCATATGCTTCTTTAGGTGAACGAATATCTGGTTCAGATACGATTTCAATTAGCGGTGTACCTTGACGGTTCAAGTCAACTAATGAATACTCACCTTTATGTGTTGACTTACCAGCATCTTCTTCCATGTGAAGACGAGTAATACCGATTCGTTTTGTTTCACCGTCGACTTCGATATCGATATATCCATTTTCACCAATTGGTTGATCAAATTGAGAAATTTGATATGCTTTTGGATTATCTGGATAGAAATAGTTCTTACGGTCAAACTTAGATTCTGTTGCGATTTCCATATTTAGTGCCATTGCAGCACGCATTGCCCAGTCTACTGCACGCTTATTAACAACTGGTAAGACACCTGGATATGCTAAGTCGATAACATTTGTATTTGAGTTAGGTTCTGCTCCAAAATGCGCTGGTGATGGAGAAAACATTTTTGAGTCCGTTTTTAACTCTACGTGAACTTCAAGTCCTATAACTGTTTCAAAATGCATGATTTCCACTCCTTATAATTTTTCATAAACGTCATGTAAATTGTATTGTGTTTCATATTGATAAGCGACACGATATAACGTTTTTTCATCGAATGGTTTACCAATGAACTGTAAACCGATTGGTCGGCCATTTGATTGTCCACAAGGAACAGAAATACCAGGTAATCCAGCTAAGTTTACTGGTGTTGTTAATAAATCATTGGCATACATTGTTAATGGATCATCAATTTCTTCACCTAAATTAAACGCAGTTGTAGGCGCTGTTGGACCAACTACTACATCATAATTTTCGAATACTTTATCAAAGTCATTTTTAATCAATGTTCTAACTTTTTGAGATTTTTTATAGTAAGCATCATAGTAACCTGAACTTAATGCAAATGTACCTAAGAAAATACGACGTTTTACTTCTTTACCGAAACCTTCAGATCTTGACATTTTATATAATTCTTCTAATGAATGAGCTTCTTTAGAATGATAACCATAACGAATTCCGTCAAAACGAGAAAGGTTTGACGAAGCTTCTGATGATGCAATCACGTAATATGATGGAATACCAAATTTAGTATTTGGCAATGATACTTCCTCAACGACAGCACCTAAAGATTTTAAAGTTTCTACAGCGTTTTGAACTGCTTTTTTTACGTCATCAGCTACACCTTCACCTAAGTATTCTTTAGGTAATGCAACTTTTAATCCTTTAATATCTTTACCAATTTCAGATGTAAAGTCTACATCATCAACTGGTGCACTTGTAGAGTCATTAACATCTGCACCAGAAATAGCTTCTAATACGATTGCATTATCTTTTACATTTCGAGTCAATGGACCAATTTGGTCTAATGAAGATGCAAAAGCAACTAATCCAAATCGAGATACACGACCGTATGTTGGTTTCATACCGACAACGCCACAATATGCAGCCGGTTGTCTAATTGAACCACCTGTGTCTGAGCCTAAGCTAAATGGTACTAAGCCAGCTGCAACTGCTGCTGCAGATCCACCTGATGAACCACCTGGTACTGCTTTATGGTCAAATGGGTTAACTGTTTTTTTGAAATAAGATGTTTCTGTTGAACCACCCATTGCAAACTCATCCATATTTAATTTACCGATTAAAACGGCATTCTCTTTATGTAGTTTTTCCATTACAGTAGATTCGTAAATTGGCACAAAACCTTCTAACATTTTACTTGCACATGTTGTTTCTAATCCGTTTGTAATAATGTTATCTTTTATACCCATTGGAATACCAAATAATTTGCCATCCATTTGATCTTTTGCTTGTAATTCATCCAATTCTTGCGCTTTTTTGATTGCATTTTCTTTATCCAGCGCTAGAAAAGACTTAATTGTTGGATCAGTCTCTTCAATTGCATCATATATATCTTTAACAACATCAGATGGTTTGATTTTTTTGTCTTTTATTAAAGTTAATAAATTCTCAACCGATTCGTAGCGAATGCTCATCTTACGCGTCCTCCTCATTCATGATTGTAGGCACTTTAAATTGTCCATCTTCTGTTTCTTTGGCATTTTTCAAAGCTAATTCTTGCGGAATACCTTTAATTGCTTTATCTTCACGTAAAACGTTTTGTAAATCTAAAACGTGATATGTAGGTTCAACGCCTTCTGTATCAGCGCTATCATTTTGTTTTGCAAAATCTAAAATGCTTTCTAATGTGTTGGCCATTTCTTCCGTTTCTTCAGGAGAAATTTGAAGTCTTGCAAGATTCGCGATATGCTCAACTTCTTCACGTGTTACTTTTGTCATTAATAAAAGCCTCCTTTAAGTCATTCATCACTAAATTGTATCAAATTTCCAATTAAAAATCTAAGTATTTATGAGGTGCTACTTTAATTTCATATAAACTGTATAAACATTATCATTCGTTTATCAAATCATTTTTTATGAAAACAACACTCTTTTAATATTAGACAACCCAATTCAATATTATGATTATGCAATTTTAATTATAAAAATTTGCTCATATCCAAAAAATACGAAAGCGCTTTCTATATTGGTATGCAAGTATTTCAAAAAGAATAAATTTAATTTTCCTACTTTTCTAAACATTTATCTTTATGTATAATGTTTTCAAGTAACTAAATTATAAATTAAATAAAGGGAGTGTTTATCATGCTTACAATGGGGACAGCATTAAGTCAACAAGTAGATGCCAATTGGCAAACTTATATTATGATTGCCGTCTACTTCTTGATACTAATCGTTATTGGCTTTTACGGTTACAAGCAAGCAACTGGTAACCTAAGCGAGTACATGTTAGGTGGACGTAGTATTGGACCGTATATTACTGCATTATCAGCTGGAGCTTCAGATATGAGTGGATGGATGATTATGGGGCTACCTGGTTCTGTCTATAGCACTGGTCTATCAGCTATGTGGATTACAATCGGTTTAACATTAGGTGCTTATATAAATTACTTTGTTGTTGCTCCTAGACTTCGTGTTTATACCGAATTAGCTGGAGATGCAATTACATTACCAGATTTCTTTAAAAATCGTTTAAACGATAAAAATAATGTGTTAAAGATTATTTCTGGATTGATTATCGTAGTATTCTTTACATTATATACACATTCTGGTTTCGTATCTGGTGGTAAATTATTTGAAAGTGCTTTTGGATTAGATTATCATTTCGGTTTAATATTAGTTGCTTTCATTGTCATTTTCTATACTTTCTTTGGTGGATATTTAGCTGTATCAATTACAGATTTCTTCCAAGGTGTCATTATGTTAATTGCGATGGTTATGGTCCCTATTGTTGCTATGATGAATTTAAACGGCTGGGGAACGTTTCATGATGTAGCAGCTATGAAACCTACAAATTTAAATTTATTTAAAGGGTTATCATTTATAGGAATTATCTCTCTATTTTCATGGGGATTAGGTTATTTCGGTCAACCTCATATCATTGTAAGATTTATGTCTATTAAATCACACAAGATGCTACCTAAAGCTAGACGTTTAGGTATTAGCTGGATGGCTGTTGGTTTATTAGGCGCTGTGGCTGTTGGTTTAACAGGTATTGCATTCGTACCTGCTTATCATATTAAACTAGAAGATCCTGAGACATTATTCATCGTGATGAGTCAAGTACTCTTCCATCCTCTTGTAGGTGGTTTCTTACTTGCTGCGATTCTAGCTGCAATTATGAGCACGATTTCTTCACAATTACTTGTAACATCTAGTTCACTAACGGAAGACTTTTATAAATTAATTCGTGGTGAAGAAAAAGCTAAAACGCACCAAAAAGAATTTGTTATGATTGGAAGATTATCTGTATTAGTTGTAGCAATTGTTGCCATCGCGATTGCATGGAATCCAAACGACACAATTCTAAACTTAGTAGGTAACGCTTGGGCCGGATTTGGTGCATCGTTCAGTCCACTTGTGCTATTTGCACTTTACTGGAAAGGTTTGACACGTGCCGGTGCTGTAAGTGGAATGGTTTCAGGTGCCTTAGTCGTTATCGTTTGGATTGCGTGGATTAAACCATTGGCACATATCAACGAAATATTCGGCTTATATGAAATTATTCCTGGATTTATTGTAAGTGTAATCGTTACATATGTTGTAAGTAAACTTACTAAAAAACCTGGTGCATTTGTTGAAACTGACTTAAACAAAGTTCGTGACATCGTTAGAGAAAAATAATTCATAAGTCTTAACAAATTAAAAAGGTACTAATGTTAATCAAAATTATGACTAACATTGGTACCTTTTTATTATCTTTAATTTACAATTAATTACTGTAAATATGAACTTGCGGTTCTTTGTCATCTTTTGTCTTACTAATTAAAGCACGTGGTTGGTTACCATCTTTAATACGAATTTCATAGTTATCGATTTTATCGAAATATTTATTCGCTTGTTCAGTAACGTACTGTGTAATACCAATTGTTTCAGCTTGTCCATAGTAATCGATTGGTAAATCTACTACTAATCGTTGTGGCTTTTTATCAACAAATTTAACTTTCCCTACTGCTTGTGTGAAATTAGAAAAATATGATTGCAAATTATCATTAAATTGCTTGAAATTATTATTTAAATTTTCATCATAATCTGCTGCTGTTGAAGAAGGTAATAAAGCTGATTTTTCATTGATATTATGCCATTCATTAAGCTTTGTTTGACTCTTTTCTGCAGTCGCTTGAGTGATAAATTCACCTGGTGTGATTGAATCTTCACTTGATTGCTTATAAATTGCAAAATGAATTGGTATATCTTTTAAATCATCATTTTCACGTAACCTTGATAATATCTCACTAGCCATTTGTTTACCTTGCTTTTTAACTTCGCTATCATCTAGTTTTTTACTAAAAGTCGATCCATCTTTTTCTTTTTTATAGTAATAAACACTATTCATAGCTAAACCAATCGTCATACCTTTAATATTCTTACCTTTTGTATCTCCACCACCATAAAAATCTTGCTCTAAAATGTTAGATAAATAGGCTGGTGATTTTTCTGCAATCTTTTCAGGATCTGTTTCACCTTCGTGTGATGGATTAAGTCCTAAATTTTCATTCGCTTTCTTGTCTTTTTTATCTTTTTCAGACATTTTATCGATTTCACGTTTTGTATACTTAGGATTTAAATAGGCATTAATTGTTTTCTTGTCCAAAAATTGACCATCTTGATACAAATATTTATCTGTTGGAAATACTTCTTTACTTAAGTTCAATAAACCATCTTCAAAGTCGCCGCCATTATAACTATTTGCCATGTTATCTTGTAAAAGTCCTCTTGCCTGGCTTTCTTTAAATGGTAACAATGTACGATAGTTATCACCTTGTACATTTTTATCCGTTGCAATTTCTTTTACTTGATTTGAACTATTGTTATGTTTTTGATTATCTTTTCCAGCCTGGTCATCCTTATGGTTACCACAAGCAGCGAGTATAAAGATAGCTGTAATCAATAATACTAATGTACGCTTCATCGACATACCCCTCTAACTATTTAATTCATTTTGCTTATCTACAAATTGTTGCTCTGTCCAAATTTCAATACCTAAACTTTGTGCTTTTGTTAATTTTGAACCTGCATCTTCACCAGCAATAACGACATCTGTATTTTTAGTAACGCTACTTGTAACTTTAGCACCTTGTGATGCAAGCCATTTAGATGCTTCATTGCGTGTCATTTGATGTAGCTTACCAGTCAGTACTATCGTTTTACCACTAAATTCAGGATGTCCTTCAATATCTGATGTTTTGATACCTTTATAAATCATATTAACATGTTTATCTTTTAATTTTTGAATTAAAGCACGAATATCTTCATTTTCTAAATAAGTAACTACAGATTGTGCTACTTTATCACCTATATCATGAATTTCTACTAATTCCGCTTCAGTTACCGTTAGTAATCGATCTATCGTTTCATATTTTTCTGCTAACACTTGGCTCGCTTTAACACCTAAATGCCTAATACCTAGACCAAATAATAAATTTTCTAAAGAGTTGTCCTTAGCTTGTTGAATGGCAGCTAATAAATTATCAACTTTTTTCTGCCCCATTCTGTCTAAAGGTAATAAATCTTCTTCTGTTAAATAGAAAATATCAGCAACATCTTTAATTAATTCGCTTTGATAAAGCTGTTGAATAATTTTAGTGCCTAAACCATCAATATTCATGGCTTGTCTTGATACAAAGTGAATCAATCCTTCAACAAGTTGTGCTTGGCATTTTGGATTAATGCAACGAAGTGCTACTTCGCCTTCAATACGTACTAATTCATGTCCACAACTTGGACAATGGGTTGGCATATGATATGTGACAGCGTCCTCAGGTCTACGTTCTGGAATACTACGTACAACTTCAGGTATGATGTCACCTGCTTTTTTCACTACAACACTATCACCAATTCGAATATCTCTGTCATGAATTAAATCCTCATTGTGCAAAGATGCTCTTGATACAGTTGTACCAGCTACTTTTACTGGTTCTAAAATAGCAGTAGGTGTGACTACACCTGTTCGTCCAATACTTAATTCAATATCTAATAATTTAGTTACTACTTCCTCAGCTGGAAATTTATAAGCAATGGCCCATCTAGGAGATTTTTGTGTGAATCCCATCTCATCCTGTTGATCTAAATCATTAACCTTAATAACAATCCCATCAATATCATAAGGTAATGACTCTCTTTGGCTTGTCCATTTTTCAATATACTCTAAAACACCATCGATATTATTTACACGCGCTCTATTTTTATTCGTTGTAAAACCTAATTTATCTAACTCATCTAATGCTTCACTTTGCGAACGCGCATTGAAATCAGTGAAATCATTGACACTATATATAAATACGCTTAGCTTTCGTTTTGCCGTTAATTTAGAATCTAACTGTCTTAATGATCCCGCAGCAGCGTTTCTTGGATTTGCAAATAACTGCTCATCATTTTTTTCTTTTTCTTCATTTAATCGTAAAAATGAACGTCTCGGCATATATGCTTCACCACGAACTTCTACATTTAATGGTTCTTTCATTTTCAAAGGTATCGCATGAATTGTTTTTAAATTTTCGGTAATATCTTCACCTGTTGTTCCATCACCACGTGTTAAACCTTGAACGAAGTATCCATCAACATATTTCAATGATACTGCTAAGCCATCAATTTTTAATTCGCACATATATTCAACGTTGCCAATTTGTTCACGTATGCGTTGGTCGAATTTTCTCAAATCATCCTCATTAAATGCATTCCCTAAACTTAACATTGGCGTGTCATGGTTGACTTTATTGAAAGAGGCTTGGGCTTCACCGCCAACTCTAACTGTTGGAGAATCTACAGTCTTATACTCAGGATGCTCCTCTTCTATTTTAATCAGTTCATGAAGTAATTTGTCATATTCACTATCTGGTACAGATGGATTATCCTCTACATAGTATTCATAACTGTATTGATTTAATAAATCATGTAACTCGTTCACACGAGACGATAAATCAGCCATCCCTTAATCCTCCTTTTTTTCAATTGGTGCAAATTGCGCTAACAAACGTTTTGGCCCTTGTGATTTAAAGATAATATCTAGTTCGATTGAGCCATTTTTCTCGTTTACATTACTCACCATACCTTCTCCCCAAGCTTTATGCATCACTTTGTCACCTACATTCCAATCAGATGACGATACTTGTTTTTTCGTTGACGTTGTTCGTTGACTAAATCCACGTTTAGCAAAAGGTTTTGCCTTAGGTTGTATCGTTTGTCGTTTGCCACTTGAATGATTTTCTAATAGTGATTCTGGAATTTCCTTTAAAAATCTAGATGGCATATTTGACTGAGGGCGACCAAATAACATTCTTGATGTCGCATGAGTGATATATAACACCTCTTCAGCCCTTGTGATTGCTACATAACAAATACGACGTTCTTCTTGCATTTCATGATCATCTTCACTCTTAATCGCTCTAATATGTGGGAATAAAGATTCTTCCATCCCCATTATAAAGACGATTGGAAATTCAAGACCCTTAGCCGAGTGCATCGTCATTAGTGTTACGCCATTTTCAGTATCTGCCTCATCAATATCAGCTACTAACGATAAATCCGTTAAAAAGTTAATTAATGACTGTTCTTCTAATGGGGTATTTTCCTCATAGTCTTTTGGTACTGACATAAATTCATCGATGTTTTCTAATCTACTTCGAGATTCTAATGTATTTTCACGTTCAAGCATTTCTCGGTAGCCAGACTTTTGTAATACTTCATCAACTATTTCATGAATTTCTAAAAATTCTTGTTCTTTTATCAAGCTTTGGATTAACTCGTAAAAATTAAGACACTCTTGTGTCACCTTTTTTGACAATCCGATAAAATCAGCTTCTCCAAGTGCATCAAACATACTGATATTGTTTTGAAGTGCATAGTTTTGAACTTTTTCAACAGATGAAGGACCTACACCTCTTTTTGGAACATTAATAATACGTTGCAAACTAATGTCATCATTACTATTGGCAATTATACGCAAATAACTTAATAAATCTTTGATTTCTTTACGGTCATAGAACTTTTGGCCACCAACCATTGTGTATGGCATATTAGATTTCATGAATGTTTCCTCAAGTACACGTGATTGTGCATTTGTTCTATATAAAATTGCCATATCTTGATATTTCTTACCATTACGTTGATGCTTCATAATTTCTCGTATTACAAATTCCGCTTCATCACGTTCTGTCATTGCTTCATAGTAATGAATTTTCTCACCATTCGTATTTGCAGTCCACAGTCCTTTTGGCTTACGTTCAGAATTATTTTTAATCACTTCGTTAGCCGCATTTAAAATCGTTTTCGTCGAACGATAATTTTGCTCTAAAAAGATTGTATTCGCTTCTGGGTAGTCATTTTCAAATGATAAGATATTTTGAATATCAGCACCACGCCAACCATAAATTGACTGATCTGAGTCACCTACAACACATAAGTTTTTAAACTTACTTGCTAATAATTTAACTAATGTATATTGTGCTTTATTAGTATCTTGATACTCATCTACATGAATATATTGGAATTTGTTCTGATAATATTCTAGAACTTCTGGTACACGCTCAAATAAGTTAATCGTTGTCATAATAAGGTCATCAAAATCTAACGCTTCATTACGCGACAATTGGCGTTGATATCCACTATAAACCGTTGCTACCATTTGCGAGTGATAATCTGTGGCTTCTTTTTGAGCATCTGCAGGTGTTTTAAGTTCATTTTTCAAATTACTGATCGCACCGATAAACATACGAGGTTCAAACTTTTTACTATCAATATTTTCATTTTTTAAGACGTCTTTAATAACAGATTTTTGGTCTGTAGGATCAATTATCGTAAAATTGCGTTCTATACCAATTCGATCTGCATCACGACGTAAAATACGAACACACATTGAGTGGAATGTTGACATCCAAATAACTTCTGCTTGATCACCTACTAATTTTTGAACACGTTCTTTCATTTCTCTTGCAGCTTTATTTGTAAAAGTAATAGCCAAAACATTGTATGGTGAGACATCTTTTTCGTCTAATAAATAAGCAATTCTATGTGTTAAAACACGTGTCTTCCCTGAACCAGCACCTGCCATAATTAACAATGGTCCTTCTGTTGTCTTTACAGCTTCACTTTGCTCTGTATTCATATGATTTAATAACGCATTCATTTACTAGACTCCTTTATTTTTACTGTTTTTAAAGCTTTTTTAATATCTTTATAAATAATATCACCGACGATAATTGTATCTGCAATAGCTGCCATCTCTGTCGCTTGTTGTTCTGAGGAAATACCGCCACCATAAAAAAGTTGCGTTTCTGTTAGATGTTCTGAGACAGCTTGAACCTTTGATACGTCGCCATAAATGCCACTATACTCTATATACATAACCGGTAATCGATACATATGATTGACCATTTGGGCATATGCTTCTAAATCTTCTGTTGTTAAATCTGTATTTGCTTTGGTATGTTTTGCCACTTTGCTATCAGCATTGCACACGACATACCCTTCAAATATTACTTCTTCAAAATCTATACTATGTCCATATGTTTTAAGCGCTTCTAATAATGTACCATTGTGAAATGCAACATCTGTACTGTTCAGTACTGTAGGTACAAAATAAAAATCAAAACCAGGCATTACACTTTCGATGTTTGATATTTCAAGTACTAAAGGCAATGGGTATCTTCTTACTCTGCTCATTAAATGAATGACATTATCTTCAGTAACGTCATCAGTTCCACCAATCATAATTGCATCTGTTTGAGACATACAAATCGCATCTAAATCATCATCTGAAATATGTTTAGCTGGGTCTAATTTAAAAATATGGCGCCATTTTTTAATGTCATACATTTTCCGAAACTCCTTTTTTAACATACATATGATTATAGCATTTTTAAGTGTCGAGTTCTAAAGACTTAATATGAAATTTAAGTTCTTTTACTCTGTAAATTTTTTCGTGAAAAAACAATGATTATCTACCTTATTAGTGCAGATAGATAACCATTGTTTATCGTTCATTTATTATTCATTTGTTTCAATATTCATACGATCTAAAATCATTGTATAAGCATCATTACCCCATTGTAATGAACGCTTCACTCTAGAAATCGTTGCAGTCGATGCTCCAGATTCTTGTTCAATCGTTGCATAGGTATAACCTTGCTTAATCATTTTAGCAACTTGTAATCTTTGAGACAGTGATTGAATTTCATTTACAGTACACAAATCATCGAAAAATTGGTAACATTCTTCTCTATTTTCTAACGTTAGTATTGCATCAAACAATTCATCTAACGCTGCACCTCGTAATTTTTCAATTTGCATATCGAAACAACCCCTATAATTTTATTCTTTATGTCATTTTAACGCATTAATCTATTAAAGTGTAGCGATTTATATTTTATTAAATCTGAATCGTTACTTTATTTAATTTTATGCTAATCCAGCGCGTTCGAAAATAGTGTCAACTTGATTCAAATGATGTTTAGGATCGAAACATTCATCCAATTCTTCTTTTGTTAAAACACTTGTAATAGACTCATCTTGTTCGATTAATTCACGGAAAGGTGTTTTCGTTTCCCAAGATATCATCGCTTTTGGTTGTACTTTGTCGTATGCTTCTTCACGAACCATACCTTTATTAATTAATGCTAATAAGACACGTTGTGAGAAAATCAGACCAAATGTTTTATCTATGTTATTACGCATATTATCTTCAAATACAGTTAAACGGTCCACAATATTTGTGAAACGATTCAATGCATAATCTAGTGCTATTGTAACATCTGGTAACATAATACGCTCAGCAGAAGAATGAGAAATATCTCTTTCATGCCATAATGGCACATTCTCATAAGCTGTAGTAATATAACCACGAATGACTCTTGAAATACCTGTGATATTTTCAGAACCAATTGGATTTCGTTTATGAGGCATTGCAGATGAACCTTTTTGGCCTTTTGCAAATGCTTCTTCAACTTCTCTTGTTTCGGTTTTTTGAAGGTTACGAATTTCAACGGCAAATTTTTCTAGTGACGTCGCGATTAATGCTAATGTCGCAATATAGTATGCATGTCGATCGCGTTGCAATGTTTGCGTTGATACAGGCGCTGTGCCAATACCTAAATGTTTACACACATAACTTTCTATTTCAGGAGGAATGTTAGCAAAAGTACCTACTGCACCACTCATTTTCCCTACTTCAATTTCTTCTCTTACTTGTTTGAAACGTTGTAAGTTACGTTGCATTTCCGTGTACCACAATGCCATTTTGACACCAAATGTAGTTGGTTCTGCATGCACTCCATGTGTACGTCCCATCATCAATGTATATTTATAATTTTTTGCTTTTTCAGCTAAAACGTCGATAAATCTTTCTAAATCTTTTTCAATAATGTCATTTGCTTGTTTAATAACGAAACTTAAAGCTGTATCTACAACATCAGTAGAAGTTAAACCATAATGTACCCACTTACGTTCTTCACCTAGCGTTTCAGAAACTTGTCTAGTAAAGGCTACAACATCATGGCGCGTTTCTTGTTCAATTTCTTGTGCACGTTCGACATTTACCTTTGCGTTTTGACGAATTTTTTGTACGTCAGCTTTCGGTATATGTCCTAATTCACTCCATGCTTCACATGCTAAAATTTCCACTTCTAACCATGCTTCATAGCGATTTTGATCAGTCCAAATATTAGACATTTCTTCTCTAGAATAGCGTTCAATCATTTTTTTAACTCCTATCGTATGTATACTCGAATTTTCAAAAACAGAACATTTTTAATAAAAATAAATAAAAAGTTCGTTTTTAACTCTACTCTTCACAGTTTAACAGAATTGGTTATAAATGTATAAAAAATTTCCGTATATTCTCATTCTATTTTATTTTTTACATTAATACAATTATCTATGGCAGATTAATACTGATTTCTAATTGTAAATGTTCGCAATACTTTAATCTAATTGGTATTTATAATGATCCATTAAGAATATATTTTTGCATTTTAGTTTTTCTCCCCTCAACTACACTATCCAACTTTTTATTACAATTAGGACAATCAATAGCTTTAGTAATACCAGAATTTATTCACTTTACTTCTCCTATTGTATGGAATTTTCAACAATCTACTTTTCCTAGTTTCATAATATTTCTTCTTACATTTCATAATATGTTTTAAAATTATTCGCTTCTAATATAACAAATTTTCTACTCACAAAAAGAATATATATTCTATTGCATAGGTGTGGCATTTTAAATATAAGACATTAATATTGAACTCCAGAATCGTATAAATACGAAACTGATTATAGAAAAATACGCAGAGATTTTTTTAATAGTAAATTTTTATAGAAAGACATAAATTGACTACGCTTCTTTCAAAATCGACTAATATATTTTCATGAAACTTTCGATCATATTAATTATTGAATGAGATGTTTGCAATTTAGTAAATAAGCTACTAAATTATTACATAAACTGATAATGTGTAAAAATTAATTATTTTTTAAACATAGATTAAAATTTTATATTGAAACTCTTAACTAAATTTAATATAATTATTTTATAATAAAATAAAGGAGTTTTTATATGAAAAGAAACTTTCCAAAATTAATAGCTTTAAGTTTAATGTTTTCTTTAAGTGTTACCCCTATTGCAAACGCTGAGAGCAATTCAAATATCAAAGCAAAAGATAAGAAGCATGTGCAAGTTAATGTCGAGGACAAGAGTGTTCCTACTGACGTACGTAATTTAGCGCAAAAAGACTATCTTTCTTATGTTACTTCACTTGATAAAATCTATAATAAAGAGAAAGCCTCGTATACACTTGGTGAACCTTTTAAAATTTATAAATTCAACAAAAAGAGTGATGGTAATTATTATTTTCCAGTTTTGAACACTGAAGGTAATATCGATTATATAGTTACAATTTCACCAAAAATCACTAAGTATTCTAGTTCATCTTCTAAATACACAATCAATGTTTCTCCATTTTTATCTAAAGTCTTAAATCAATATAAAGATCAACAAATTACTATTTTGACAAACTCAAAAGGTTACTATGTGGTTACTCAAAATCATAAAGCTAAACTAGTACTAAAAACACCACGTCTAGAAGATAAAAAGTTAAAAAAGACTGAGAGTATACCTACTGGCAATAATGTAACGCAACTAAA
Source organism: Staphylococcus sp. EG-SA-15 (assembly GCF_017151895.1). Lineage (NCBI taxonomy): Bacteria > Bacillati > Bacillota > Bacilli > Caryophanales > Staphylococcaceae > Staphylococcus > Staphylococcus sp. EG-SA-15. Next base: position 52,988 of record NZ_JACVZN010000007.1, read on the forward strand.
GCAAAAAGCTTCTGTCACTATGCCAACTAGTCAATTTAAAAGTAATAATTATACTTACAACGAGCAATATATAAATAAACTTGAGAATTTCAAGATAAGAGAAACTCAAGGTAACAATGGTTGGTGTGCAGGCTATACGATGTCTGCATTACTAAATGCGACTTATAATACTAACAAATATCATGCAGAAGCTGTGATGAGATTTTTACACCCAAACTTACAAGGACAACGATTCCAATTTACTGGTTTAACGCCAAGAGAGATGATTTATTTTGGACAAACTCAGGGAAGAAGTCCACAACTTCTTAATAGAATGACTACATATAATGAAGTTGACAATCTTACTAAAAATAATAAAGGAATTGCTGTTTTAGGTAGTAGAGTAGAATCAAGAAATGGTATGCACGCAGGGCATGCCATGGCAGTTGTTGGGAACGCTAAATTAGATAATGGACAAGAGGTTATAATTATATGGAATCCATGGGATAATGGTTTTATGACTCAAGATGCTAAAAACAATGTTATTCCAGTATCCAATGGCGACCATTATCGATGGTATTCATCTATTTATGGTTATTAAAATTTGTATTTTAGAAAGGTAAATAATATTATGGAACAAATTGAATTATTTAGTATTGATAAATTCAAATGTAATTCAGAGGCTAAGTATTATCTTAATATTATTGAGGGAGAATGGCATCCTCAAGATTTAAATGATAGTCCTTTAAAATTTATTCTCAGTACCTCAGACGATTCTGATTACATTTGCAAATATATAAATACAGAACACAAACAACTCACATTATATAATAAAAATAATAGCTCAATTGTTATTGAAATATTTATACCAAATGATAATAAAATACTACTAACAATTATGAACACAGAAGCTTTGGGAACTTCTCCTAGAATGACTTTCATTAAGCATAAGTCATAAGACTATCTAGATATGATTAAGTAAACTATTAATCTTATTAAAGGTCTCTAGGAAGAAAAAATTTCATGCGATGAGATTGTTTTAGAAAAAGCGACGATATATATAATCTAACAATAATTTTTAAAATATTAAGAACCCCCAGCATATGCTTTATATAGCTTGCTGGGGATTTCTCATACAATATGGATCGAGCATCTTGCATGTATAAACAAATAGGCTATTCAAAGTAAAATTACTCAAACTTTGAATAGCCTTTCCTCTTCAAATAGTCTTTATTTAAATTGGATTATGTTATTGGATTTTCTTACCTACAAAAATGATTTCTTGATGTGATACTTCAACCGTGCCATCTTTTTGCTCTTGAAACACGGGTTTTTCAATACGTTTTACCGGCATATACCCTTGCATTTTCATTCGTGACAAACAATCAGCAATTGTTTCATTCTCATTTACTTTGAATTTCATGTTCTACTACACTTTCCAGTTCTTCTGGTTCATAATCTTTAAGCTTTCTACGACGAATGCCTTTAGTCCAGAATCCACCATGTATGTTTCGAGGTTCATACGCAATGATAAATGCTTTCGGATCTAAATTTTTTATCGTATCCATCAATTTACGTTCATATTTTCTTGGTGTTAAAATTTGCATCACCATACGACTACCATCTCTACCAAACGCAGCATAGTGCGTAACGCCATATCCTAAATTTCGAAGTTCATTCGGTAAATCTAACTCATATTCTGCTGAAGTTACATTTACAACTGTATAACCTAATGCCAGTTTTTCTTCTATTTTCATACCAACAATGATACCTATTGAAAAACCAAATGCGTAGGCAATAATATTTTGAATATGGTCTAAATTAGACATAACCAAACCTAAACCAACGATATAAACTAATACTTCTAAAAAACTAACTGATGCAGCAATATAACGATAACCTTTCAACGTTAAAATTGTTCGCATCGTTAAAAACGTTACATAACAAACGTTAATGATAAATATAGTTAGTACCATTAACCATGGATTTTCTGTTACGAATGACATAAGGCGCCCCACTCTCTTTCAATTACACTTTAAATACCAAACTGCTTCAAACTAACCTTAATGAATGCATATTAATATAATATAGTACGAAAACTCTCATAAATAAATAGCGAATTTGTCATAAATAAAAATTTATTCTCAAATGAACATACTTACTTTAGTTCATACACTTTCAATTTATACACTGAAGTAGTCTAGCTGAATGTGGTTTAATGTTATTAATTCTAACTCATATTTAATTTAAGTCACACGTTAGAAGAAAAAATTAAATTAGGATTTTGGCCACGTGTATCTTGTATATGCAAGTTCACGTTTGTGTGCATTTCGTATATAATGATTTTCAATTACTTTTTGTTCTTCTGGCGTAACTGGCTTACCTTCTAAATAATTATCAATCGCCTCATAAGTTACACCTAATGCATCTTCATCTGGAAGCTGTGGTTTATCATCTTCTAAATCAGCAGTTGGCGTTTTTTCATATAATTCCTTTGGCGCACCAAGATACGCTAATAATTGACGACCTTGTCGTTTATTCAAACCAAATATAGGTGCGATATCTGCAGCACCATCACCGTACTTCGTATAAAAACCAGTTATATTTTCAGCTGAATGATCTGTTCCTACTACAATACCTTGTCGGTTTGAAGCAATTGAAAATTGTACTTTCATACGTTCACGCGCTTTTTCATTTCCTTTTTGGAAATCTGTAAGAACAATACCGGCTTCTTTTAATGATTGCACACTTTGATCAACTGCAGGCTTAATATTGACTGTTACTATTTCATCTGGTTCAATGAATCGCAAAGCTTGGTCAACTTCATCAGCATCTTTTTGAACTCCATAAGGTAATTTAACTGCAATAAACGTACAATCAATGCCTTCTTCACGTAATTCGTTAACAGACATTTGTACTAATTTTCCAACTAATGTAGAATCCTGTCCTCCTGAAATACCTAACACTAAAGATTTTATAAATGAATGTGATTGTACATAATTTTTTATGAATTGCTTTAATTCCATAATTTCTTCAGCACTATCGATACGCTTTTTCACTTTCATTTCTTGTACAATAACGTCTTGTAATTTACTCATTATCTTCTTCCATCTCCTTAACGTGTTCCGCAACTTCAAAAATACGTTTATGTTTATTATCCCAACATGCCTTGCTTAAATCGACTGGATATTCTTGTGGATTCAGGAAACGCTTATTTTCATCCCAAATAGATTGTAATCCTTGTGCTAAATATTCACGTGATTCATCTTCTGTTGGCATTTGATATACTAATTTACCATTTTCATAAATATTATGATGCAAATCAATGGCTTCGAAAGATTTTATAAATTTCATTTTATAAGTATGCACTGGATGGAATAATTTTAAAGGTTGTTCATCGTATGGATTTTCATTTTCCAAAGTAATATAATCGCCTTCTGCTTTACCTGTTTTCTTGTTTATAATGCGATATACATTTTTCTTACCTGGCGTCGTAACCTTTTCAGCGTTATTTGATAATTTAATACGATCACTATATGAACCATCTTCATTTTCAATAGCTACAAGTTTATATACTGCACCTAATGCTGGTTGATCGTATCCTGTAATCAGCTTTGTACCAACGCCCCAAGAATCTACTTTTGCACCTTGTGCTTTCAAACTCGTAATCGTTTCTTCATCCAAATCATTAGACGCGATAATTTTAGTTTCAGTAAATCCTGCTTCATCAAGCATACGTCTTGCCTCTTTAGATAAATAAGCGATATCTCCAGAATCTAATCGAATACCTACAAAGTTAATTTTGTCACCTAATTCTTTTGCAACTTTTATTGCATTTGGCACGCCAGATTTTAAAGTATGGAATGTATCTACTAGGAACACACAATTTTTATGTCTTTCAGCATATTTTTTGAAGGCAACATATTCGTCTCCATAAGTTTGGACAAATGCATGTGCATGTGTACCAGACACAGGTATACCAAATAATTTCCCCGCCCTAACATTACTTGTAGAATCAAAGCCCCCGATGTAAGCAGCTCTAGCGCCCCACAATGCTGCATCAATTTCTTGCGCACGACGTGTACCAAACTCCATTAATTTATCATTTGATGCAATTTGACGAATTCTACTTGCCTTTGTTGTAATTAGTGTATGGAAATTTACAATGTTTAATAAAATTGTTTCTATTAATTGCGCTTGAATCAATGGTGCTTCTACGCGTAACAATGGTTCGTTACCAAAGCATAACTCGCCTTCTTGCATCGAACGGATGCTTCCTGTGAATTTTAAATCTTTTAAATATGATAAGAAATCATCCTTGTAGCCAATAGACTTTAAATATTCCAAATCAGATTCTGAAAATCCAAAATGTTCTATAAAATCAATGACGCGTTTTAAACCATTAAAAACAGCATAGCCACTATTAAATGGCATTTTTCTAAAATACAAATCAAATACAGCCATTTTTTCATGAATATTATCATTCCAATAACTTTCAGCCATATTTATTTGATATAAGTCATTATGTAACATTAAACTGTCGTCTTCTAATTGGTACACTTGTATCTCTCCAATCGACCTAAATATTTTCTTACATTTTATCATAATTCATTTTTTTATATACATAAGAGCCCCTTAATTTCCATACTTTTAATTAAAATCAACCAACAATTTAATGACATATACATAATTTTTAAGAGTATTTTAATAATGTAGACTATAATATAAAGCGAGGTGTTGTTAATGTTATTTAAAGAGGCTCAAGCTTTCATAGAAAACATGTATAAAGAGTGTCATTATGAAACGCAAATTATCAATAAACGTTTACATGACATTGAACTAGAAATAAAAGAAACTGGGACATATACACATACAGAAGAAGAACTTATTTATGGTGCTAAAATGGCTTGGCGTAATTCAAATCGTTGCATTGGTCGTTTATTTTGGGATTCGTTAAATGTCATTGATGCAAGAGATGTTACTGACGAAGCATCGTTCTTATCATCAATTACTTATCATATTACACAGGCTACAAATGAAGGTAAATTAAAGCCGTATATTACTATATATGCTCCAAAGGATGGACCTAAAATTTTCAACAATCAATTAATTCGCTATGCTGGCTATGACAATTGTGGTGATCCTGCTGAAAAAGAAGTTACACGCTTAGCAAATCACTTAGGTTGGAAAGGAAAAGGTACTAATTTTGACGTGTTACCACTGATTTACCAATTACCTAATGAGTCAGTTAAATTTTACGAATATCCTACTTCATTAATTAAAGAAGTACCTATTGAACATAATCATTATCCAAAATTAAGAAAATTGAACTTAAAATGGTATGCAGTCCCTATCATTTCCAACATGGACTTAAAAATCGGTGGCATTGTGTATCCAACTGCACCCTTTAACGGTTGGTATATGGTAACTGAAATTGGCGTACGTAACTTTATTGATGATTACCGTTACAATTTACTAGAAAAAGTTGCAGATGCGTTTGAATTTGATACACTTAAAAATAATTCATTTAATAAAGATCGAGCACTTGTTGAATTGAACTATGCTGTGTATCATTCCTTTAAAAAAGAAGGCGTATCAATTGTCGATCATTTGACCGCTGCAAAGCAATTCGAACTATTCGAACGTAACGAAGCACAACAAGGTCGTCAAGTTACCGGAAAATGGTCTTGGCTAGCACCGCCATTATCTCCAACATTGACGTCAAATTATCATCACGGATATGACAATACAGTAAAAGATCCAAACTTTTTCTATAAAAAGAAAGAATCAAATGCTAACCAGTGCCCTTTCCATCATTAAGTTAGTAGAGGTGTAGCATATGCAATTATATTATTTAGGCCCTAAAGGTACATTTTCATATTTGGCTTGTCGTCAGTATTTTTCTGAAAATGAAGCAACTTTTCAACCAAAGTCAAATTTATTTGAAGTCATCAAGGCAGTTGCAGATGATGACACATCGATTGGTGTTGTCCCTATTGAAAATTCTATAGAAGGAACAATCAACATTGTGGCAGATGCACTTGCACAGCAAGATGTCTTTGCACACGGTGAAATACGTTTAGATATTAACTTTGCATTATATGGTAATGGAACAGATTCCATTTCTGATATTAAAAAAGTGTATTCTATTGCACCAGCAATCAGTCAAACAACAAATTACATACATCAACATCAATTTGACTATGATTATGTCGACAGTACAATTCAAAGTTTGACTAAAATTGAAAATGGCGTTGCAGCAATTGCACCTTTAGGTAGTGGCGAAGCTTATGGTTTTACACCTATTGATACACATATTGAAGACTATCCACATAACGTGACACGTTTTTTAGTTATAAAAAATCAGCAGCAATTTGATCAAAATGCGACATCATTGATGTTTTTAATTACACCAATGCATGATAAACCTGGGCTGTTAGCAAGTGTGCTTAATACATTTGCTTTGTTTAATATTAATTTATCCTGGATTGAGTCTCGTCCTTTAAAAACACAATTAGGTATGTATCGATTTTTCGTTCAGGCTGATTCTGCAATTACAACCGATATAAAGAAAGTCATTGCTATTTTAGAAACCTTAGATTTCAAAGTAGAAATGATTGGTGCTTTTAATTAAACTTTATTTTCTAGGTTCTACAATTTAAATAAAATAAAGAGTCAACCAAGGATTAAAATAGGAATCCATCCTTGGTTGACTTTCTTTTGTTTGTATTGTTTTTACACGATGCTGCGGTATACGTTTCATTACCACTCGTTCAAGCAATTGCTAATGTAACCTTTTATTTTTCGTTCTAATCTGCAATTACTATTTCAATGGCAGTGGTTGATTTATATCAATACCTAAAACTATAGGCATTACATAATACACGACTAAAATAATAATTATTGCACTGATTAAGTTTACCCAGAATCCTACTGATGCCATTTGTTTGATAGATATTTTACCTGAACCAAAGATAATTGCATTCGGTGGTGTCCCTACTGGTAACATGTATGCACAGTTAGCCGCCATAGCTGCAGGTGCCATAAGTAGTAATGGATGCACTCCAACAGCAACAGACAACGTTGCTAAAATCGGTAAAATCATCGTTGCAGTTGCAGTATTAGATGTCACTTCAGTTAAAAATAAGACAAAGATTGTTATGACAATTACAATAAGAATCGGACTAACACCATTTAATGATTTCAACTGTTCGCCTAACCATTTTGCTAAACCACTTTCAGAAATACCTTTCGCTAATGCTAAACCGCCACCAAATAAAATTAATACACCCCAAGGGAGCTCTTTTGCAACTTCCCAGTCAATGATACGGCGATGTTTTTCAGTATTTTTAGCTGGAATAATAAATAATAATATTGATATAAAAATAGCAATCGTACCATCTGCAACAGATGACGTAACTTCCCATTTTTTCAGAAGAAACTCTCTTGTAATCCATAATAAGCTGGCAAGTACAAAGATAGTTTGTACTACCTTTTCTTCATACTTCATTTTGCCAAGCTCGTCTAACTTTTGTTTAATTAACGTCTGACCACCAGGTAAATATTTCAAATCATGTCTAAACGCAACATATCTTAAATAGAGCCAAGTAATACCTAACAAAACAATGACCGTTGGAATCCCTACAATCATCCATTTAGCAAAACTAATTTCATGTCCAAAATGTTGCATGTATTGTCCTTTTAAAATAATTAATGGCGGGGTTCCGATTAATGTACCCAAGCCACCAATCGTACCTGCATAGCCAATTGCTAAAACTAGAGATTTTTCAAACTTTTGAATACTTGTTTGATTCGTATTGGCTTCTTGTAAATCATGTGCTTCCTTAATAATTGCTAAACCAATCGGAATCATAATCATTACAGCTGCAGTGTTCGATACAAACATAGATAAGAATCCTGTTGCCACCATGAATCCAAGTAATATTTTTGAAGTGCTTGCACCAATTAAATTAATAATAGTCAAAGCTACTCTCGTATGTAAATTCCATCTTTCCATTGCAATTGCCAAAATAAATCCACCTAAAAACAAAAAGATAATATCATTGCCATATTCGGATGATACTTGTTCTGGTGTAAGTATGTGACCTAATGGTAATAACACAATTGGTAATAAGCTCGTTGCTGCAATAGGAATTGCTTCAGTAATCCACCAAGTCGCAATCCATAAAGTAATCGCTAAGACATATACGCCTTTCCAAGGTAAGTCTTGTGGATGAAAGAACAATAATGTTAATAGGAAAAGTAATGGACCTAATATTAGTCCAATAAGTTGTCCCGCACTAAACGGTTTCTTTTTCTTTGATTTTGAAAAGAATGTTAAATACCTTTTCGATATCATTGATTGATGTTGATTGAAATAAGCCATAAATTTCCCCCTCATGATGATTATGACAAGCTACTTCAACTCACTATATTAGAGTATAGAAAGTTGTCTATCTTGTATTATCATTACCGTCAAAATACCCCTTTTATCAGATAATTGGGTTTATTATAGCATATTTATACCGTTTTATGAATGCGCTTTCAAAAATTATCTACTATTCTTAATCCTAATGTCATGCGAAACTTTTTACTTTTTTATTTCATCTATATTGATTGTAGTAACTTGAATACCCGCTTCAACAGGACTTAAAAACACTGTATCAATATCTTCTAAATGAATTGATTGAGTCGAATTATTGAATGTATTCCCAACGATTAATACATCTTTATGTTTAACATTATTATAATTACGTACATGTATCGCATCTTTAGACATTGATCCTTTAAATTCATTTCCAATTATATTCATATTTATGCCTGCTTGGGAACCTAAGTCTTTTCCTGTCATCACATCTGCTGCATTTTTACCATCTCTAACTCCTAAATATCTAATACCACCCTCACAGTTAATAAACTTATTATTAATAATGAAAGCATCTTTATACTTCAAGGGAGTTAATGCATAACCTTGTATATCTTCAAATATATTATTTCTAATATGAATATTCTCATAGTAACGATTATGTCTACTTGCATGTGAGCCAATAGCACGATTCCAACTTCCCATTTCGGGCAATTCTGAAGGTCCAAAATAACAATCTTCGATAACGACATTTTTCGTTATCGTACCATCTGTCGTTCCGAATTTTGGAAAAGCACCAGGTACTTGAATGTCTAATTGTATTGCTTCAGAATAAAAGCGTTCGCCACTATAGTCTATGAATCCTTCAAATGAACAGCTTTTAATATAGAGTCCGTTAATCCCACAAGCATCAATTGCATGACCACTCACTACATTCTTAATGGTCACACCTATTAATTGAATATCTTCAGCATGCCCAATGCACATAGCTGTATTGTTATAAGGATACGATACACCATTCATATCAAACTTGCCGCCTTTAATATGAATATGACTGTGTCCATTATAACCACGATAAAAACCAAAGCGATGACCATTTTTTAATAAAGGACCAGAATGACATCGGCGTAAAATAGTTTCATTATCTAACAAAAGTGTTGTATTGCCATATATCGTTAATGGTTTGCAAATATCATACGTCCCTTTCGGTATATAAACTGTCGTTGGTTTACATCTTCCACGATTTAACGCACGTTGTATTGCTCGAGTATCTTTAGTTTTGTTTATGCCTGTTAACCCATAATCTTTCATATTGATATACATAAATCGTCATCCTTTGTCTATTTTCTAATTACTCATATATTAACCAATTATTCAAATTATAATCGTGTTAGGTTGATTTAGCAGATAGTCATAAATCTCGTGATGCCATCTATTAGCATTTTTATATTCAAAACATCAACACTTGATATTAGTTCTAAGTTTGTCACATTTAGTATTCTATTACAGCTATTTTAAAACTATCGCAAAAACTTCTTATATTATTTGTTGATTGCGTGATTTGCTCTTCCAAAAAAGTTGATTAATCTATATACTTAATCTATATTTATATATTAACCATTAGGGTTAAAAATTACTCTAGCATTTATGAATAGATGGGAGTTTATTTTATTATTATATAGGAGAGATGTTGAATGACACATCGCGCACTATTAGTTGTTGACTATTCATATGACTTTATCGCAGATGACGGCTTACTAACATGCGGTAAACCTGGACAAAATATTGAAGATTTTATTGTTTCTCGTATCAATGACTTTAATTATTATCAAGACCATATATTCTTTTTAATGGATTTACATTATTTACATGACATTCATCATCCTGAAAGTAAATTATTCCCACCACACAATATCGTAGATACAAGTGGTAGAGAATTATACGGTAAAGTAGGTAAATTATACGAAACAATTAAAGCGCAACCTAATGTACATTTCATTGATAAAACGCGCTATGATTCGTTCTTTGGTACCCCGCTTGATAGTTTATTGAGAGAAAGAAGTATTAATCAAGTCGAAATCGTTGGTGTATGTACCGATATTTGCGTGTTACATACAGCAATTTCTGCATACAACTTAGGTTATAAAATTTCAGTACCTGCTGAGGGAGTGGCTTCATTTAATCAAAAAGGGCATGAATGGGCACTTGCACATTTCAAAAACTCATTAGGTGCAGAGGTAGAACAACACGTTTAAATCGTGCTAAAATAATTATAAAGAATACAATTTACAAGGGAGATATTTGACAATGGCTAAAACATATATTTTCGGACATAAGAATCCAGACACTGATGCAATTTCATCTGCGATTATTATGGCAGAATTTGAACAACTTCGAGGTAATTCAGGAGCCAAAGCATACCGTTTAGGTGATGTGAGTGCAGAAACTCAATTCGCGTTAGATACATTTAATGTACCTGCTCCGGAATTATTAACAGATGATTTAGATGGTCAAGATGTTATCTTAGTTGATCATAACGAATTCCAACAAAGTTCTGATACGATTGCCTCTGCTACGATTAAGCATGTAATTGATCATCACAGAATTGCAAATTTCGAAACTGCTGGTCCTTTATGTTATCGTGCTGAACCAGTTGGTTGTACAGCTACAATTTTATACAAAATGTTTAGAGAACGTGGCTTTGAAATTAAACCTGAAATTGCCGGTTTAATGTTATCAGCAATTATCTCAGATAGCTTACTTTTCAAATCACCAACATGTACACAACAAGATGTTAAAGCAGCTGAAGAATTAAAAGATATTGCTAAAGTTGATATTCAAAAGTACGGCTTAGATATGTTAAAAGCAGGTGCTTCAACAACTGATAAATCAGTTGAATTCTTATTAAACATGGATGCTAAATCATTTACTATGGGTGACTATGTGACTCGTATTGCACAAGTTAATGCTGTTGACCTTGACGAAGTGTTAAATCGTAAAGAAGATTTAGAAAAAGAAATGTTAGCTGTAAGTGCACAAGAAAAATATGACTTATTTGTACTTGTTGTTACTGACATCATTAATAGTGATTCTAAAATTTTAGTTGTAGGTGCTGAAAAAGATAAAGTTGGCGAAGCATTCAATGTTCAATTAGAAGATGACATGGCCTTCTTATCTGGTGTTGTTTCTCGAAAAAAACAAATCGTACCTCAAATCACTGAAGCATTAACAAAATAATACTATATTACTGTCTATTTATAGACATGTTGTATTTAACTAACAGTTCATTAAAGTAGAATTTATTTCACTTTCAATGAACTGTTTTTTATTTACGTTTGACTAATTTACAACCTTTTCAATAGCAGTTTTCATTCCTTTAGCTATCCTAACCCACAGATTAGTGATTTCTATACAATTCCCCTTTTGTCTTTACATTTTCTTAAAATATTTGCGATGTTGAGTATAAATTTTTGTTTTCTTCCTACCTTTTTCGTTATGATTAAAGTTATAAATATTATTATGTACACGATTCATCGCTCTATTTTCAACTTTCAACATATATAATTCAAAAGAACATTTAAAATTAACGGCCACAACATTCAAATCAATTACTCACTTTTCCAAAATAATCATATAAGGAGGTTCTTTTCATTATGAATATCATTGAGCAAAAATTTTATGACAGTAAAGCTTTTTTCAATACACAACAAACTAAAGATATTAGTTTTAGAAAAGAGCAATTAAAGAAGTTAAGCAAAGCTATTAAATCATACGAGAGCGATATTTTAGAAGCACTATATACAGATTTAGGAAAAAATAAAGTCGAAGCTTATGCTACTGAAATTGGCATAACTTTGAAAAGTATCAAAAATGCCCGTAAGGAACTTAAAAACTGGACTAAAACAAAAAATGTAGACACACCTTTATATTTATTTCCAACAAAAAGCTATATCAAAAAAGAACCTTATGGAACAGTTTTGATCATTGCACCATTTAACTATCCTTTTCAACTAGTGTTCGAACCTTTAATCGGTGCTATTGCAGCAGGTAATACAGCAATTATTAAACCATCTGAGTTGACACCAAACGTTGCACGAGTGATTAAACGATTAATCAATGAAACATTTGATGCAAATTACATTGAAGTTATTGAGGGAGGAATTGAAGAAACGCAAACGTTAATTCACTTACCTTTTGACTATGTCTTCTTTACAGGAAGTGAAAATGTAGGCAAAATCGTTTATCAAGCTGCCAGCGAAAATTTAGTTCCTGTGACATTAGAAATGGGCGGTAAATCTCCAGTCATCGTTGATGAAACAGCGAATATTAAGGTTGCCAGTGAACGCATTTGTTTTGGGAAATTCACTAATGCCGGCCAAACATGTGTTGCACCTGATTACATTTTAGTACACGAATCTGTAAAAGATGATTTAATCACAGCCCTATCAAAAACGTTGCGTGAATTTTATGGTCAAAATATACAACAAAGTCCAGATTATGGCCGCATTGTAAACCTTAAACATTATCATCGTCTGACGTCATTACTTAACAGTGCACAAATGAATATTGTATTTGGTGGTCATAGTGATGAGGATGAACGTTATATAGAACCAACATTGTTAGATCACGTTACAAATGATTCAGCAATTATGCAAGAAGAAATTTTTGGTCCTATCTTACCGATTTTAACGTATCAGTCATTGGATGAAGCAATAGCCTTTATTCACCAAAGACCAAAACCTTTGAGTTTATATTTATTTAGCGAAGATGAAAATGCTACGCAACGTGTAATAAACGAGTTATCATTTGGCGGCGGCGCTATTAATGATACATTGATGCACCTAGCGAATCCTAAATTACCATTTGGTGGTGTTGGCGCCTCAGGTATGGGACGCTATCATGGTAAATATTCATTCGACACTTTTACACATGAAAAAAGCTACATTTTCAAATCTACACGATTAGAATCAGGTGTCCATTTACCACCATATAAAGGTAAATTTAAATACATCAAAGCTTTCTTTAAAAATTAATTTTTGAGACAAAAATAAACCATGCTTCCATAATTTGATGTTCTTGAAAACAATAAATTTCAAGGTATACACAAATTTTTTGGAAACATGGTTTTCTTTTTATCATGATTAATTAAAGATTAAAATATGACACATACACCTTCAGATGCTACACGAGTGTTATCACATAGCGTAATTTTACCTGTTTCTTTATTTCTTTCGAAAACAGTTACAACTGAATCTCCTTGCTCATGAGCACAAACTAAAAGGTCATCTGATGAGGCAATATTAAAATCTCTTGGGAATTGACCACCACTTTCAGTAATTGTTACTAGTTCTAAGTGTTGACCATTATCAAGAACTTTAAAAATTGCAATGCTATCATGCCCTCTATTAGATACATATAAGAATTGTTGATCATGAGACAAACGCACTGCTGCAAGTTTAGTATCTCCATCAAAGTTTTCAGGAATTGTTAAATGACGCTCGAGCTCTTCAAATTTACCGTCATTATATTCTGCAACGCTCACAGTATTTGATAATTCGTGTACGACATAAGCAAATTTTCCATTATCATGAAATTCAATATGTCTTGTCCCATCACTATCTTTAAATAAAGATTCTTTATAAAATTCAAACCCGTTGTCATCAAATTTATAAGTAACGATACGATCAGCACCTAAATCTGTTACTGCAACGTACTTACCATCTGGAGTTTGATTAATATAATGTGCGTGTGGATGATCTTGTCTTTCATGTGTACCTGTTGGAAAACCATGTGCAAGTTCTTGAATTAGACGTATAATTTCACCTGTGTGCGTATTTAATTCATACATACGTATGATGCCAGCACCATATACCGCTTCAAATAAATATCGTTTATCTTCTGAAATCGATACATAACAACCTGTACCAGCTTTTGAAGACAAACATTTATTTAATAAATGCAATTCACCATTGTCATCAATTTTCAAACTTGCAACACCGCATTGTTCTCCTTCTTTGTTGATTCCATATAAAACTTCATTATTACGCACCAAATATGTAGACGCTTCTAATTCAAATCCTGTTTCTAATAAATCAATACGTGACTGATTTTCGTTTAATTCAAAACGATAAATCCCTTTACCATTCTTTTTAGTGTAAGAACCAATATATCCATTTGTCATTACTTTTACCCCTCCATGTTAGTCTTATTTTCATTTTATTAAATTTTAGCTAGAATTAACAATCATTTATCATTTCCTTAAAGCTAAAACTATTTAACTACTTTAAAAGAACTATTTGCTGTGATATGTCATTATTCGATTTTAATTAATCCCTCTTTTTTACTTACACGAGCATTAATTATTAACGCGTTTATGCTTCCACAAAATTTTTGTTGCAAAATAGAACACATGTTCGTATAATGTAATTATCAGATTGGGGTGAATTAAGGATGACAAGTTATGAAGAAGAAACTGATTATCGTAACGTTCCAAGAGAATTACTAGATAACAATATACCTATGGGAAGAGGCATGATTAAATGGGCTCCTTTTGCAACATTACCCGAACAATTCGAAACGATTCAACAATACATTATCGACCAAAACAAAATTACACGTCCTGTATTATCAGATGATCAATTGGCTGAGCTAAACATTCGGCTACACGAGGCGCTACAATATGCCCAACCTGTAGAAGTTAAATTTTATAATAATGGCTTTGTAGATTCAGTACGCTTAACCATTTATCGTATTGATGCTATTAATTATGAAATTGATGGTTATGTTTACAATCAGCAACAACGTCAAAAAATTTCTATCTTTGATATCTTAGATATTGTCTTGTTACCTTAATGCTTTGAACATAATTAAAGGCAAGAACAATCTATATTGTCCTTGCCTAAATGTTATTAGTTATTTTTACTTTCGATATCAGAAATAATTTCTTTAGTTTTTCTTTCAATATCTTCAAAATCTTTTTTAAAGATATAAGCAAATGCTACTACACCAACACCAGCAACTAATGTTGTAATAGCAACTAAGCTAAATACGAATTTAAACACACATTTAATAAAATTCCACATCTCAATTTCACCTCTGTTAAATTAAATACCTATCTACATTTCATTATACTATCATATATAGAATAATCATTAAATAAATACCCACTTTTACGAAATATATTCATCAAATTATATAGCGAGCAAGCTAATGATTATTTTCAAAAATGCCGAGGAACCTCTGTTTCAACGTGACATGACCTTATATGCTAATGTTAACAATGACTATTATCGTGAATGCTAACTTAAGATTGTTATTTATGATAAGATGATTTTAAGTTTTTAACTTAATATCCCCACCATCTATAAAAATATGTTTTAACTGATTGATAAGTCTTATACACCGAGAAATCACCTCAAACAATTTTATATTTCATTTAGTAAAATATAACTTTATTTAACATGACATTCAATATACATACGATTACTATTTATTTACAATATATTACAACTAAAAAGAAAGGGGCCGATGATATGCAACAAGTGACATCAGATATTATGACTTTTAGAGGTTCACATTTCGAGTTAGGTGTTAAAACTGGTAAATGGCTTCAACAAACACCTCTTCTAAAAAATCGAGAAAAAGAATGGAAAAAACGTGTCCCACGTTTCGATATAGATGTAAATGAAACTTATCAAATATTCCAAACATACGCACCTCAAATATGGGAAGAATTAATGGGACTACAAAGTATACTCAAAATGCCAACACGCCAAATTATTTTAAACTTTGGACATTATCGTTTTACCGATTTAAAAGAAAGTGGTTGCACGGTCTTTCAAGGCAAAGACTTCATGGTTAGAAATTATGATTACCACCCTGCAACTTATGATGGTCGCTACTTACTTTATCAACCTACAGATAGCGGTTTAGCTCAAATTGGTCCTGTATCAAGGGTAACTGGAAGAATGGATGGTATGAATGAGTCAGGATTAACTATGGGCTATAACTTTATGCACCGGAAGAAACCAGCAAATGGTTTTGTATGTTATATGATTGGTCGTCTAATTCTTGAAAATTGCCGAAATGTAACAGAAGCAATCCAATTATTGAAAGAAATACCACACAGAAGCTCATTTAGCTACATACTGATGGACAAATCATTGAACCATGCAATTGTTGAAGTGACGCCGAGATCAATAGATGTTCGTTATGATAATATATGTACAAATCATTTTGAAATATTAACACATGAAAATCGCAATTATACAAAAGAATCTAAAGAAAGACTGGCGCGTACCATTTCACAAACTAATGATAATTTAGATATGACTACAGCATTTAAGTTATTCAATAATCCTCAGTATGAAATTTACAGTAAACTATTCAAAAGCTGGTCTGGCACCATCCATACATCAATGTATCACCCTGAAACATTAACTGCATATTTTACATTGGGAGAAAATGCGCCACCAGAAATAATAGATTTCAAATCATGGTTAGATGGTCAAGACCTTAATATCACTCACTTTACTGGCAATATAGATACCGACTTAACTTTTGCCAACAAATAAATAACACCGATATTAGAGAAATTATGCTTCCTAATATCGGTGCTTACATCCTTTATTTATTCAACTTTGATATTACCATCAATCGTATAAAATTCTAAAACATTGTCGCTTTTCCCAACTTTACCATTAGTAAATGTTTTATTTTTAACTACGCTATCACCCGTTCCCGGATTTAGCTTTAGTATAGTGTCTTCAGGTTTACTATCATACTTAAAAAGAATATCTCCTTGTTTAGTAGAAGCTTTTGCATCTACTTTTGATGGCATGTTTTTAAATTCAATGTCACCATGATCATTTAAAAATATGGATTGTTTAATTTGACTCTTGTCGATTTGTAGCGTACCAATAACAACTTTAATATTGCTATTTTTAATGTTACTTTTACTAATATAAGTAGAACTATTATTTGTCTTTGAATCTAGTGCGTCAAGATTTGAGTTTTTAATAACTACTTCACCGTTAATGCTTTGAATACTTGTGTTCTCTAAATCAACATCACTGATTCTAACACTTCCTGCCCCAGATGATAGATTTAAACGTTTAATCATTTTATCAGGCATTTCAATCGTTAACGTTTTCTTATTCTCATGAAAAGGATTCATATCAATTGCATATCCTCTTGTCTTAGACCTTTTATCACTAATCTTCAACGTCTTATCTACTATATTAATTAATATATCATTGTCACCATCATATTTAACTCTAAATTGATTCCCCCGTTTTATACGAAGTTCTGTACTATCCAAATTTATAGATACATTGTCAAAAGCATCGTCTTTGAATGTTTTATCATATTGTTTAGTACCATATTTGTTTTTATCATAGCTGAACCAAATAATGGTTGCTGCTGTAAAAAAGACAACAAACACTAAAAGCCCAATAAAAAAGAATTTCTTCATTTTCTAACGCTTCCTTTGACAGTTTTAATATACCAAAGTAAATATTTTAAGATTAAACGATAAATGTATTCTAAAATCTTAAATATGACAATGATAAATACTAATCCTAATCCTGAATATGATATGGCAAAAAATACATTACTAATTG
The DNA here is from genome assembly GCF_017151895.1 of Staphylococcus sp. EG-SA-15. NCBI lineage: Bacteria > Bacillati > Bacillota > Bacilli > Caryophanales > Staphylococcaceae > Staphylococcus > Staphylococcus sp. EG-SA-15. Next base: position 70,952 of record NZ_JACVZN010000007.1, read on the forward strand.
AGTCCACAATTCCTCTGGATATTGCTGATGCTAATAAAATAATTGGACAAAACAGCAGCAAAAGTGATATTAAAAATAATGCTAATACAAATAATCCAACTATAGATACTGGTATAAGGATGACAAAAATAGATAGAATGCCTAAACTTAATGAAGCAGCAACAGCTCTTGAAATATTTTCAAATGTTGGTTTAGATTCAGCATAATCAATAACACTTCTAGCTTTTGTTTCAGCTGCAACATCTTGTGGGTCTTTTAACTTCTTTAAAATTTCCCCTTCATCAACGCCATTAAGTTCTTGCTCATAAAAATAACGTTCATATTCATACATTTTTTGATCTCTTAAATGCCTAGGTAGCGCATCAAGTGCTGTTTCTAATTCATTTAAATAAGTAATCTTGTTCATATAGGTCACTCATCCCAATAAAATTATTCATTCGTTTTTTATAACTTTAAGACCTAAAGCTATTTACTAAAAAATTCAATACGTTTAATTTCTAAATCTTGATAAAGTAAGTTTAATTTTAAATGGTTATCTCTATCAATATACTTTACCGATGAGAAATCATTGCCAACTTTTGTTCTTTTATATCCGAATCCAAGATTTTCAATCGCGTTATTTATCGGCGAACCAATTCCCCCATCAAAATTAGTATGTATCTTTTCATCTCTTACTAATATTATCCCCTTAACGATGTTATCCTTTTCTCTCACTTTAACGGTAAGATCAGGGTGAGCTTTACTGTTATAAAATTTAAAACGATCAAACTTAATTTTTTTATTTACTTCATAGCCTTTTTTATCAAACTTCTCATTTAATTTAATATCGTTTATTTCAAGATTAGACAAATCCACAGTTTTCGTATGACGATATTGATATAAACCAATTAATACACCAAAAGAACAGATTAAAAATAATATAAACACAACCCAGCGATTTTGAATACGCACTGATGTCACCCTTTCTTTGTACTTATTTAAATATAGCATAAGGTGCTTCCCGTTTCATCCTTAACAAAAATTAACAAAGAATTTGCAATTAATTTATTTCATTACCTTTTATTACTATAAATTGGTATAATGTTGTAAATGCTAAAGGAGGTTTTTACAATGACAAATTTAGAAACTTATTTCAAAAATAGCCAACCCTTAAATGAATACATTGATGGAATGAAGACAAATCAAGATACCGTTCTCAGTATCTATCAATCATTTGAGTTACCAGAAGATGATTCACGCATCAAAAAAATAAAAGAGATGAATTATTCTAAAGTATTAGTAATTACTGAAGACTGGTGTGGAGATGCAATGATGAATCTCCCAATTCTAAAACACATCAGTGAAGCATTAAATTTAGAAGTACGCGTGTTCCATAGAGATGATGATACAAAACTGATCGATCAATATTTAACAAATGGTAAATCACGTGCAATTCCTATCTTCGTATTCTTGAATGATCAATTCGAACAAGAAACAGTTTGGGGACCAAGAGCAAATGAAGTCCAAAAATTTGTAACTGATGTTCGTGCTGATAAATTACCGAGCAAAGATCATCCAGACTATGCAGATTTAGAAAAAGAAACACACTTAGTTATATCAAACCGCTATAAAACTGACGCTTCATTTTGGAAAGCAGTTTATAATTCCATCCTAAATAAATTAGAAAATAAATAAATTTACAATAAGACAAACTTTGAGGTTGGGAAAATTTAAAATTCCCAACCTCAAAATTATTTTTATTAAATGTCTTTTTTAGCGACATATAAGATATTCAAAATGAAGAATATCACTATAGAACCTAATGAAATTACCCATTGCCAATTGCTAAAATCAAAGTTAGAGCTAATCATTTTATCAGTTAAGTAAGCAAAAGGGATATAATCAAAAGCATCTAAAACTTTTTCACCGTATCTTGGGATAAATGTAATAAAAGGTTTAATAAACGGTACAATGAGTACTAAAAATACACCTAATGAAAATATCATTGCTGTTTTTTGTGATGCAAGTGTGATTAAGAATAAAAACAAGCCAAAGAATAGTAAAAAGATTAGGAAGAACCATAAATTATCTACATATTTAGAAAACGCCAAATTTTTTCCATTACTAGATGCCTGCACAACAATCAAAATCACATAATGAATTAATGCAAATAATATTGAAATTAAAATAATTGAAATTGTTTTCGAAATAATGTATCCAACGCGTGTTTTAACTTTACTCATATATAGTTGAATTGTACCTTGTGAAAAATCACGCGTAATTGTCTTAACAACAAACATTAATCCAATTATTAACAATAACCATTTTGCTGCAGCAAATACAGATCCATAGACAATAATATGTTTCGGGTTATCCATCGAATTTGCCATAAGTATACTTTGAGTTGCAATCAAACTAGATACGACTAGTATCGCTAAATATGTTAAAGGACTTTTAAATATACTATAAAAATCATACTTAACTAAATTTAAAATTCTCATTATTTATCACCTCTTTGATTTATATTGAAGTACGTATCACGCAATGAACTTTTACGTGTTTCAATATATTTCGGATAAATATCTAATTCAGATAATGCTTTTAGTATAACTTGATAATTTTTTTGTGCATTGATCATTAAATGTCCGTCTGCTTTGTCGATATTTTGTAATTGGAAATGCTCTGCAAGATATTTTTCAGTTCTATCAAAGTCTTTATGATCAACAGTAACTATCGTTGTGTCAGATGCAACACCTTCCTCCATGTTTACATCTTGAACAAAATGTCCGTCTCTTAAAAATACAGCTCTATCACAAATTAATTCAATATCTTCTAACTTATGACTTGATATTAGAATTCTCATATCAAGTTCATTTACTAAAGACTTAATTGTAGTCAGCACATCAATTGAGCCATCTGGATCCATACCATTTGTAGGCTCATCCAAGATTAAAAATTTAGGTTTATTCATTAAAGATACTGCAATTGCTAATTTTTGCTTCATCCCCATTGAATATTTCTTAACTTTCTTTTTAATATAAGGTCTCATACCAAATGCATCTATAATTTTGTCTGTGTATGCTTTATCAAAACCCTTACCTAATACTTGTGCAAATAATTTCAAGTTATACAATCCTGATTTATTATCATATAATTTAGGATGCTCAATTAAAAAACCGATATTATCTGCATTATCAATATCTACTTTTCCATCAAATTTAATAATATTACCATTCATTACTTTCATAACGGTTGTTTTACCAACACCGTTTTTTCCTATTAATCCGACAATTCTACTATCGCCAAAGTCAAAATCAATATCATTTAAAACGACATTTGAGCCGTATTTTTTTGTAATATGTTCTAATTTCATCGACTGCCTCCTTTAAATTTTCTAGTATTTATTTTATTGAGCTGTTTAAAATAATTAACAATAAGTATAACAATGCTTATAATTAGAAAACCAATATTTAAAATATATGAATATAAATCTGGGAATGATGATTGACTTAGAAGAAAATAATTCACCAACACTATTGCAATTGAAAATAAAAATGGAACTAAAATGATAATAGTAAACACGTATATACCATATGGCACTTTGACTCTACGCAATTCTGTAAATTGACTAAATGCAATTGGTATAGACAAGAAGTTAGATATGACAAATGCATATGCAGTTGAAAAATAGATTGAATTTGGTTCAATCACATCTGCTTCATAAGCATATAAACTAATAACAAGCGTTCCAATTAATGTTAAAACAATGCATGTAATATAGTTGGCATTAAGCAATTGTTTTTTTGACACTGGTAAACTCATATAAAAATAATATGAATCATTACCACCTAATCTACGATTGAGTCTAAATAAGTGACCAGCATCTAAAATCCAAATAATCAATATTGTTGGACTAATAAAAGATTGCAATAGGTAAAAGAACTTTGTTGAGTCAAGCATTACATAAATAGGATATAAGGTTAATAATAGAACATAGATGATAAGTGTATATCGTCGTAATTTAAAATTCCTAATTAACAGTGCCTTCATTTAAAAACCTTCTTCCATCAATTTGATGTTTTCATGGTATTTAGGTTTTCTCTTTTCAAGATAAACCATTAAATTCTCAATAGAAGGTGTAGTGATATTCACTTTTTGACCTAAAATTTCTTTAAATACTTGCGCATGTTCTGTTAATCCTATAAATCCCGTACGCTTATGTTCTTCGTAAATCAGCAAAGCAGCCAATTCTTCATCTAAATCTTCGAGGGCTCCACTCACAACTTGATATCTTTGTAACAGTTGTTCTTTTGAACCATTTAAGATAACTTCACCGTCACTTAAGTGAATGATATAATCAGCTATTTTTTCTAAATCTGAGATAATGTGTGTCGACATGAATATTGTTTTATTTTCATCAATTAATTCTTGCTGAATTATCTCCAATAGCTCATTTCTAGCTAAGGGATCAAGACCTGAAGTAGGCTCATCAAAAATATACAATTCAGCATGATGTGAAAATGCAACTGCTAGTGATAATTTCATTTTCATCCCAGTCGAAAATGTTTTTATTGATTTATTGATTGGTAAATCGAACTTTTCAAGATAAAATTCAAATACTTGATGGTCCCATTTACGATAAAAAGGGGCAATCATTTTTTCAAGTTGCTTCGTAGTCCATCTCTCATTAAAATAATTTTCAGAGTAAACAAACCCAATTCTATTCTTTAACTCTATCGGATTGAGAGCCATATCCTCTTCTAATACTCTAATAACACCAGTTTGTGGTTGATACAAATCCATAATTAACCTTATTATTGTGGTTTTACCAGCGCCATTTCTACCAATAAAACCAGTGACGAATCCTTGAGGAACTTTGAAAGAGATATTCTTTAAATTAAACTGATCACTTGAATAATTAACATTACTTAATTCTATGGCATTCATGATGATTCCTCCTCATAAATGAACGTTAAAATATCTTGAAGTTCCTCAAGTGACATTTCGATGGCTTGCGCTTCATTAACCAATTCTTTAACCAAATTTTCAATGGTAAAAAATTGTTTCTCTTTTAAAATAGAACTATCTTGCTCCTTAACAAAGGTCCCTTTTCCTCTAATTGTTGTAACAAAACCGTCTTTCTCTAAATCTTCATAAGCACGTTTGGTAGTAATCAAACTTACTTGAAGATCTTTGGCAAGTTCTCTCATTGACGGCAAATGCTCTCCAGGAGCAACATATCCCTTTAAAATATTTTGTTTTACTTGTTGCTTAATCTGTTCATAAATCGGAAAATCACTATTGTTTTTTAAAATTATTTTCATCAACGTCCCCCTATCACTTTCTGTATATATACAATATACACAATATACACAGTTTTGTAAATATGCATGTCTCATTATCAACCAGTCTTCAGAAATAACACTGAGTATTGTATTACTAGCAGTTGAATAAAATGAAATGACACTACCATTTAATCTTGCATTGTCTACTTCAATAAAAAAGACTGCTAAAACGAATGTCTTTAATCTCTACGTGACAACCGTAGCGTCAACATAAACAATCGTTTTAAACAGTCAATTCTATTTACTATTTTTACGTCGATCATTACTTCTACTTATAAAAGCACAAATCATAAACATAATCGCTGCTAATAATAATTTTATACCTTGGCTTTCATGATTAGTTGCTTGTAAATAATAACCAATAATAAATAAAATAATTGCAAGTACTACAAATATTTTTGTTAGATGTTTCAATTTATTTCACCTCAACATCGACATTATAACAAATATAAATTTTTTTAATAAGTTATTGAATTTCAAAAGTTCAAGGTACTAATCACTTTCAACTAAAATAGCGCAACAAAACCATTCAATCAAAATGATTATTGATTGCGATATATTGTGTTCAATGATATTATTTAAGTGTATCCGCAGAATTATACTACACAACCCCAAGTCTGGTACCAGCAGACTTGGGGTTATTTATGTGTGTAGGATCATTTTTTATTTTTCCATTTCAGTTCTAACCAAAGTCGAAAAATAATTAGTAAGCCACCTGTAATAAGTGTCATCATCCCTTCTTGCCACCACATCATTACACTACACCTCCGTTCGACTAAAGTATCATACTGAAGGATGACCTACACCTATTCTAACATAAAAACAGAACATATGTTCGTATTTTGGCAGCAGATTTTACATATTATTCGTTAATTCACCAACAACACTTTATCTTTGGTATAATTGAAGATAATATATAGGCATACAATTTTTTTAAAGAGAGGTTAAGCAATAATGAATCCTTTAGCCCAAAGCTTAAATGAACAACTTCAACAGTCAAATGCAACTGCCTTTGCAATGTTATCTGACTTAGGTCAAAATATGTTTTATCCAAAAGGCATTTTATCTCAATCTGCTGAAGCAAAGAGTACAACATATAATGCAACTATAGGTATGGCGACAAACAAAGACGGAAAAATGTTTGCATCATCTTTAGATGCAATGTTTAATGATTTAACTCCAGATGAAATATTCCCTTATGCGCCACCACAAGGCATCGAAGAATTACGTGATTTATGGCAACAAAAAATGTTGCGTGACAATCCAGAGCTATCAATCGACAACATGTCACTACCAATTGTTACGAATGCATTAACACATGGTTTATCTTTAGTTGGCGATTTATTTGTAAATCAAGGTGACACTATCTTGTTACCAGATCATAATTGGGGTAATTACAAACTTGTTTTCAATACGAGAAATGGTGCAAACCTTCAAACATATCCTATCTTTGATAAAGACGGGCATTATACTACTGATTCACTTGTAGAAGCTTTACAATCATACAATAAAGATAAAGTCATTATGATTTTAAATTATCCTAATAATCCGACAGGTTACACACCTACGCATAAAGAAGTGACTACCATCGTCGATGCAATTAAAGCATTAGCTGATAAAGGTACAAAAGTTATAGCTGTTGTGGATGACGCATACTATGGTTTATTCTATGAAGATGTGTATACTCAATCATTATTTACTGCATTATCTAATTTAAATTCAAATGCAATATTACCTGTTCGTTTAGATGGTGCAACAAAAGAATTTTTCGCATGGGGATTCCGTGTTGGGTTTATGACATTTGGAACGTCTGATCAAACAACTAAAGAAGTATTAGAAGCCAAAGTAAAAGGTCTTATACGAAGTAACATTTCTAGTGGACCTCTTCCAACACAAAGCGCTGTTAAGCATGTATTAAAAAATAATAAACAATTCGATAAAGAAATCGAACAAAATATTCAAACATTAAAAGAACGCTATGAAGTCACTAAGGAAGTTGTCTATGCTGATCAATATCATTCACATTGGCAAGCCTATGACTTTAACTCTGGATACTTTATGGCAATAAAAGTTCATGATGTTGACCCTGAAGAACTTCGTAAACATTTAATTGAAAAATATTCAATTGGTGTTATTGCACTTAATGCAACAGATATTCGTATTGCGTTTAGCTGTGTAGAAAAAGAAGATATCCCACATGTATTTGATTCAATTGCTAAAGCGATTGATGACTTAAGATAATTAATTTCAACCAATAATCTGATGAGTATGACTCGGATTATTGGTTTTTTATTTTTAAAATTATTCCTTCTTTCAAAGTATCATAAGATATATTTTATTCAGCAACTTGTCAAACACTATACCTAATTAGTTTTATACATCTCTCCTAACAAAATCAAAAAATCGGACAGATGAAAAGTAAAAAACTTTTTCTATCAGTCCGATTTATTATAGAACCAATTTATATAACTTTTGGCAAATCACTTCAAACATTCAAGCATCACATCTCTACAAATGTAAAAGGCACCCCACGATTGTGAGATGCCTTATTATAAAATTAAAGATTAGAATTTAAGTTCAATATCTACCTTTTTAATGTCAGTTGCTTTAAATACTCTTTCATCTTTATACTCAGTTTTTAAGTCTACATATTTTGACGAACCATTTTTAAAATACACTTTATACACTGCGCGTTCAGCAAGTCCTATGTCATGTTTAGTTATCCCTTGATCATTTGCCATTGCTGATTTAAGTTTTATACTTAAATCATTAATTGTAATTTTGCTTGCATTATAGAACACAAATTCATTTGAAACTATGTTTTCAAATTTATTTATTGTTACTGGGAATTTCACATTATTAGATTTATTTATTTTTTTTTTGATTTAGTGTATTGTTTTACATCAATATCAATCTTTTTAATATCTTTGGCACTAAATAAATTAGGTGTAAAGATGTCTGATTTTAAATTCACTACTTGTTTCTTTCCATTTTTGAAATATACTGTATATTTTGCTTGTTTCGCAAATTTTAAGTCAAGATCACTGATGCCTCTTTCACTTTTTAATACAGATTTCACTTTGTCATTTAAATATTTGTAACTAATTAATTGTTTATTCGAAATTTTTAGTTTTGATAAAATTGGTGTTGATGTGCCATTTACTGCAATTGTATATGGTACATAGCTATCCGCTTTCGCTTTTGACCCTGTTTTAACATCAATATCTATCTTTTTAATATCTTTGGCACTAAATAAATTAGGTGTAAAGATGTCTGATTTTAAATTCACTACTTGTTTCTTTCCATTTTTGAAATATACTGTATATTTTGCTTGTTTCGCAAATTTTAAGTCAAGATCACTGATACCTCTTTCACTTTTTAATACAGATTTCACTTTGTCGTTTAAATATTTGTAACTAATTAATTGTTTATTCGAAATTTTTAGTTTTGATAAAATTGGTGTTGATGTGCCATTTACTGCAATTGTGTATGGTACATATCTGTCTGCTTTCGCTTTAGTTCCTGTTTTAACAGTAATTTCAATTCTCTTAACATCTTTCGCATGAACTAAGTTTGCTGTGTAATTTTTTGAATTTAACTGTAAGATTCTTTTACCACCATTTTTAAAATAAACAGTATAATAAGCTTTCTTAGCATATTTTAAATCTTGTTCACTAATACCTCTATCATGCTTCAGTACTGATTTTATTTGACTAGTTAAATTTTTGTAATTTGTCCAAGGTTTATTTGAAAATGAAAGATTCGATAAAATGTTTGTAGATGTACCATTTAAATTAATTGAATATGGAACTTGATAGTTTCTTTTAGCTTTATTTTCGATATGTTTTTTTGTATCTACGTTAATATTGATACTTTTAATATCACTTGAATTGATTAAATTCGCTGTGTAAATACCTGATTTCAAATCTATAACTTTCTTCGTTCCATTTTTAAAATTAACTGTATATTTCGCTTGCTTCGAAAGTCTTAAATCAACATCAGTAATACCTCTATTTGATTCTAAAACTGATTTAACTTTACCCTCTAAATCTTTGTAACTAATATTTTGATTTTTATTAAATGTTAGGTTTGATAAAATGTTTTGGCTTGTGCCGTTCACTGTGATTGTATATGGCACTTGAACATTTGCTTTAGCTTTATCTTTAGGTTGCTTTTTAGTATCTACGTTAACACTGATAGCTTTAATGTCACTTGTATTGATTAAGTCAGCTGTGTAGATACCTGATTTCAAATCGATAACTCTTTTTGTTCCATTTTTAAAATGAACCGTATATTCCGCTTGCTTTGAAAGTCTTAAATCGATATCACTAATACCTCTATTAAAGTATAAAACTGATTTAACTTTATTCTCTATATCTTTATAACTAATATTTTGATTCTTATTAAATGTTAAGCTTGATAAAATGTTTTGGCTTGTACCGTTCACAGTAATTGTATATGGAATCTGGATGTTAGAATGTCCATGGTGTAATGTACTTGATGATTTATCTAATGGCTTAGCTGCGGCAGATGCTTCGTTAGTATTAAAGTTTGCTCCTGTTGATGCTATAACGCCTAATGCTAATGTTGTTGTAATCAATGACTTAAATTTCATAAATTATCTCTCCTTTTTTATGTAATTCGTGATTGCAACTTTATTATAGCCAGACTTTCTCTATTTTTTGAATTAACTGAATATTAATAATAAATTATCTTTAACAATAATTTTTTAACACTGTTAAAAGTTCTTTTAATTTTGATTAACTAACTAATTTACAATACCTAAAATGTTGTTTGATTTTGTTTATACCAAGTTTCAAACTTAAATGTCATAACAATCTTCATTTCTTAATTCCGATTATATTTGTCAATTATATTTACAGCATCTTTATACTCAAAAAACATTTACTTAAAAATATAAATTCGATTTAATAATTAATTTAAATTTAGTTAATCAATTTTGCATCTATTTTGTTGTAAGCTATATAAAAGGAGTGATAATGATGGTGAAAAAAACAAAATCCAATTCACTAAAAAAAGTTGCAACACTTGCATTAGCAAATTTATTATTAGTTGGTGCACTTACTGACAATAGTGCCAAAGCCGAATCTAAGAAAGATGATACTGATTTGAAGTTAGTTAGTCATAACGTTTATATGTTATCGACCGTTTTGTATCCAAACTGGAGACTTTTAACATAAAATTACTTATCATTCAAAAAGTAAAACAGCATAATATCAAGGTTTATAACTTTATCATTATCAATAATACCTCATATAAAATAAAATTTTAGGGACTTTTTAGGGACTTTAAATTTAAAATTACAAGTTTAATAGAAACATCAAAATAATCACATGTTTGTGTGGAATGTACACCCCAAAAGCTAGACTGAAAAATCTATTTTTTGAGGTGTATTTTTATAGGTAAATATAATAAATTAGAGTAGACAACTCAGAATTCCAATTTTATAATAATATTGCTTGACATATCAAACTAGATAGTACTATTTTGAATATATTATTATAATCAAAAATTCATTGTAAACTTTTAAACAAAAGGAAGTAATAAAAACGTGAAATTTAAAACAACTAAAGAATGTAAAAGTAATAATATCTTTAAAAGAAGTCAAGAAATTAATAATAGTGAAAGTGAAAAGGGTTGTTTATGGGGCATTAGCATGTTGATTCTACTTTTCTTATTGATTCTGTTTGGAATAACTGCTTGTTCATCAAGCATTCACTTTATTAATTAGATTTTTTTACTTGGAGGTATCATGTGAAGAACCATACAAATATAATTAATATCTTATTAGTTATAGTCAACTCATTAACTCATTTTCTAACTCTAAACACCTCATTTTTTAATAATTCAGCATCGGATTTCTGTTTTATCATAGGGGCTATATTTTTCTTGATCGGAATTTTTGTTGCAATATACGGTATGAAGCGAGCAACATATTGGTTAAACTTATTGATTTTATTTACCAATATTTTTTATTTTCTACACTTCTGTGTTTTACTTTTGTTAAAATATATAGGATTTAAATTATTTATTTATGAAGGGTGTGTATTGTTATTTACCTAATTTATAGTCTAATTGTCTATTTCATCTGCATTATAAATTTTTTCATAATGGCCGCACCATTCTTAATGACTAATGCTGATTATGTATGGACGCCTATGACTACAGTTACGTTATTTATTTTGAGTTTGATTATTTTCTTGATATTTATAAAAACAAAAGATGTCGTTCATTTAACAATTTTCATATTAAACTTACTTTTTTCAATACTTTATTGTTTACCTATACTGTTTTATTTATGAACACTTTTATATTATCTAGAAAATTAAAACCACCCTTTTACGGGTGGTTTTTTTAATATTTACTTTTTAGTGCTTCGTCAATTTCATTATAAATCTTTTGAAGTTGATATTTTGCTTCTGACATTTTCTTAAAGTCTTTTGACTTAAGAGCATACATTGCTTTTTGACCTGAAATTTTTATAGTTCGCTTATAATAAGTGTTTAAACTTCCAGTAGCTAATTCATTAACATTTAGTTCATCTAATAACGATTTTAATTCATTAGCTAACTTTTCGTTTTGATATTCATTCGATGTTGGCAAGCTTGTGCTAGCTTGTGCCTCATTTTTATCTAGATTAGTTACTAGTGGTGATGCTAAAACGATTGCTAAAGTTCCCGCAAGTATAGATTTTCTAATTTTCATTTTTTATTCTCCTTAGTAATTAGTACTAATTTATTTTAATGACTAACTAAAAAAAAGTACATTAATTATTCATTAACTATATAGATCTTCTTATTAAATGAAAATTAATAAATTATCAAATTGACATACCTTATTGTATTTATAGAAAAACAAAAAAAGGTAAGCACCGAAATGCTTACCTACTTCCCATAAACAATATAACACATATACATTGATTTGGAAAGCGCAAAAATAAATTTAATATACTAGCCCGAAGGGGAGCAATACATAAAAAATGAAAGGCGCTCCTTGAAAACGCCCAAGGTAATATTAACATAAAATGGCTACTATTGCATTATCTAATTTTATTTAATTAAAACAAATATATAGCACAAAAAAACTAGCCCGAAGGCTAGCTTATGAATAGATGAAAATTTGAACACATTGCTGTGTCTAAAATGATTATAGCATAATTTCAAACTATTCTATAATAAATTAATTAACTTCATATGAAACTTTACACACTTTTTTTCAAAGTGCGCTAAAATTACCAAAACTGCTTATTCTATTACCTGCCTTGTCTACCTCTCCTGTCGCTATATAACAACGTTGTCCATTATTAGCAATATAAGTAATCCATCTATAGCCATTAATGCAATATGCGCCGTCATATTTGATCGTTGCGTTATTGGGTAATACACCTGTAATTCTTGAATTAGTTGAATAGCCATCCCTCACGTTATTACCTTTAACATTGGCAACTGTGTAATAACCAGTCTCTTTTTTATACGGTACATTGTTTTTATCGAGTGTATAACCTGCTGGCACTGGTGAATTCTTTTCATTTTTAGCTGGTGTTTTAACATTACTGATACCTGATACACACTTCCAATAAAAATAACCACACCATTTAAGATGCGGTGTAGCGACTGTAATATTTCTATGTTGTTGAGATATATGTATCGAGTGAAGGGCAAAAAGGATATCAATTGCAGGATAAGTGTTAGGTTACTAGGCCACTTAACAGGCTATATAGTTCACTCCTACTATATACACTTAATTATAACATAAAAAGCACCCCGTAAACTATTATACGGGAATGCTAAAGTCATATATACTACGGGGGAGTAGTATGAAAACTATGCTCTCTATCATAAGAAAAAAACACCCAGTGACATGCTTGGGTGAACAAGGATAGATGTAAATAGTTGATGCATGTGTAACACATCATAGCAAAAAACTAGCCCGAAAGCTAGCTATAACATACAATCTAAAAAGACGTCCTTTGAATACGTCTAGAAAGATTATAACATAAAAAAATAGGCAAGTACCGAAGTACCTGCCTAAAAAAGGATTATCCACTTTTTCATCCTAACTGATTTCTCCCCATAAGTCACCTAATATCTGATTAGGTGGGGAAGAACCATTCGTGCATGAATGAGAAT
>NZ_JACVZN010000080.1:0-449 GCF_017151895.1 Staphylococcus sp. EG-SA-15
CACGTAAAGTTTGAATGAATGATTCAAGGCCATGTCTAAATTGTTTAAATTGACCTTTTGGTTTGACTGTTACTTTTTTATCCGCATTATTTTTAGCTTTTTGAGCAATCATACCTTTTATTAAGCCGCCCTCTTTTTCTTCTTGTTCTTTAAAATGAGGAAATGTTGTTTTTAAGCTTAATTTATCGATATTTGCACCATATATACCTGCCATTAAAGGTTCGATTAAGTTTTCTAATACTTCATCACCTAATCTTTGTCTAAAGAAATGACCGATTGATATATCTGTATGCATCGGTTTAACAGGTAAGAAATAATCTAATCCTGCTCTTAATTTAGCTGCTGGTGAAATCAATTGTGTCTTAAGAAATGGTTTGATTTCTGTAGGTATACCCATAATTGAACCACCTGGTATTGGATATAACTTATTATAGCTGTAAATATATGAT
>NZ_JACVZN010000081.1:0-442 GCF_017151895.1 Staphylococcus sp. EG-SA-15
TAACATACTCTTCTACTTTTTCTTTGCTTTTACTAATAGAAATGGTGGGAATTGTTTCAGCTTATTAATACGAGCTTGATCGTACATTTTAAATACTTCCTCAGACTGCCCGAGGTCTTTTACACATTGAATTTCAAAGTCATTTTCTATTAAATTATTGAAGATTGTCTCAATTGTATGATGATATTTATAAACATCCGCACCTAGCCAATTTGCTGAGCGAGAAGACTCATCAAAATAATGTTCCATTCGTAAAAATATACCTTTGTCATCTTCTAGTGCAACTTCGGGTTCTTTAGTGGCTGTTTGTATAGGATGTTCCATTGTAAAGAGTAACGTGCCACCACTATTTAATAGCTGATTCAACTTCTCAGCGCATCGCTTAAAATCTTCAATATAATGAAACACAAGAGAAGATACGATTACATCATATGTTTCATTC
>NZ_JACVZN010000082.1:0-441 GCF_017151895.1 Staphylococcus sp. EG-SA-15
GTGATGAAGCGCTGCGGACTCTCGACTTGGAACTCCGAGAAAAGCGAGCCCTCCTTCAGGCGTTCAGGATCGATCAGGTATTCGCTCTCGTAGGCCAGCGCGCTTGCGGCAAGGACAGCTTCCCAGGATTCAAAGCTGACCTCGTAGGGCCGCAGCAGCTTGCCGTCCGGTTTCAGGATGATCCGCTCGACTTCGGTGATCACGTGCAAGAGGATCTCGTGCACCGTGCCGTCGGGACGCAGCCCGATTCGGCCGCGTGGCAGACCAACGACGGGGATTGGACCATTTTCGACGGTATGTACAGTGAACGAGTCCGCGGTGAATTTGCGCGGAATCGATTTGTCGGCGTTCAGGAGGGCCAAGACGCCGGCCATCGTTGTGCGGGTCTCGGTCTTCGTATGGTTGATGGTGATGATGTACATGAACGTTGCTCCAATAAGG
>NZ_JACVZN010000083.1:0-440 GCF_017151895.1 Staphylococcus sp. EG-SA-15
GATGCTGTATCGCACCGCATCGTAGATGTGGTAGCGGATCGTAAGTTAAAATCGCTAAAAGATCATTTTTATCGCTATTCTTTAAAACTCAGACAAAAAGTCAAAACAGTAACGATTGATATGTATGAACCATATATGTCACTAATCAAACAATTATTTCCTAACGCGAAGATTATTATTGATCGTTTTCATATTGTCCAATCTTTAAATCGAGCGTTAAATATGTCTAGAGTTCATGTAATGAATTGTTATAGAACCTCTAATAGACCGCTTTATAATAAATATAAAAGTTATTGGAAACTATTTCTTAAACCTTTTGAAACGCTAGAAGCATTTAATTATCATAAAGTCCATTTATTTAAAGAGTGGAAAACCGAAAAAGGCATTATAAATTGCTTATTAGGTGTAGATGTAGAACTATTTAATACATATCACTACGT
>NZ_JACVZN010000084.1:0-435 GCF_017151895.1 Staphylococcus sp. EG-SA-15
CTTTCGAACACTAGCGATTATTTCTTATGAATTCAAGCTTATTTAAAACTCTTTATTCACTCGGTTTTGCTTGGTAAAATCTATATTTTACTTACTTATCTAGTTTTCAATGTACAAATAATGGTGGAGACTAGCGGGATCGAACCGCTGACCTCCTGCGTGCAAAGCAGGCGCTCTCCCAGCTGAGCTAAGCCCCCAAATAGGTATTAAATTAATGGTGGGCCTAAGTGGACTCGAACCACCGACCTCACGCTTATCAGGCGTGCGCTCTAACCAGCTGAGCTATAGGCCCATTAATTTGAATGAACAAACATTCAAAACTGAATACAATATGTCACGTTATTCCGCATCTTCTGAAGAAGATGTTCCGAATATATCCTTAGAAAGGAGGTGATCCAGCCGCACCTTCCGATACGGCTACCTTGTTACGACTTC
>NZ_JACVZN010000085.1:0-433 GCF_017151895.1 Staphylococcus sp. EG-SA-15
CTACTGGTGGTGGCTCTGGGTCTCTTGAAGTAATCCTTAATGTTTGAATATTACCAAGTTCACCTTTATTTAAAATATCTCTTAACTCTTTGAAGTTTTTATCAAAACGTCTATTAAAGCCCATTTGCAGTTTCACATTTGATTGTTTTACCGCTTCTAATGCAATTTTTGCTTCATCAATAGACAAACTAATCGGTTTCTCACAGAAGATATGCTTTCCTTTTGCACAAGCTTCTTTAATGATGTCTACATGCGTATCGGTAGGTGAACATATTACTACTACATCTACCTCAGGATCATTAATAATATCCATATGGTTCTTAGTTTTATTTTCTATTCCTGCTTTTTTGATCCAATCTTCCATCTTGTCGCAATATAAGTCTGAAATCCACTTAATCTTTACATCTTTATGTGTATTTAAATAGTTTATATG
>NZ_JACVZN010000086.1:0-429 GCF_017151895.1 Staphylococcus sp. EG-SA-15
AGCTATATTTATCAATCGTTTCTTTACGCTTATATGTGTCTATAATACGTTCGACTTGGGCATCGCTTAAATGGTTTTGATTTTTTCCTTTTTCAAAATCATTGGATGCATCGATAAATAATACGTTATCGTCTTGTTGGCGACATTTTTTAAATACAAGGATACATGTTGGAATACTTGTCCCATAGAAAATATTGGCTGGCAAACCAATCACGGCTTCTAAGTAGTTCTTTTCTTCTATTAAATAGCGACGAATCACACCTTCTGCGGCACCACGGAATAATACACCATGTGGGAGTACGACTGCCATGGTACCTTCATCGTCTAGGTAATGTACCATGTGTTGAATAAAGGCAAAGTCTGCTTTGGATTTTGGCGCAAGCTTGCCGTAACCACTGAATCGTTCATCATTTTCAAATTTTGAATCTG
>NZ_JACVZN010000087.1:0-407 GCF_017151895.1 Staphylococcus sp. EG-SA-15
TTTTATAAGAAGGTGTTTGATTTTGAGCTAACCACATCATTCGAATACTGTCATGAAGTAATTTCTCTATTCTACGACCAGAAAATACAGATTGAGTGTATGCATATAAGATAATTTTTAACATCATTTTTGGATGATAGGATGTTGCGCCACGATGGTGTCTGAATTCATCGAATTCACTATCAGGTATCGTTTCAACAATTTCATTAACATATCACGAAATATCATTTTGAGGAATTCTAACAGAAGTTTCTATTGGTAGTGTAAGTTGGACAAAGTGTCTTATTTTTTAAAGTATTTAAAAGTAAAATTACATGTTAATACGTAGTATTAATGGCGAGACTCCTGAGGGAGCAGTGCCAGTCGAAGACCGAGGCTGAGACGGCACCCTAGGAAAGCGAAGCCAT
>NZ_JACVZN010000088.1:0-388 GCF_017151895.1 Staphylococcus sp. EG-SA-15
TTTCTTCTTTAGTCAGCGCATTGTTAATGTCGTTATGACCTTGTTGAAGTATTTGATTAATTCGATCTTTAAGTGCTTGTTTTTCCTTATCTGTTAGATTTGGATTTTGATCGATTTCGTCAATTAAAGCTTGTACACGTTTATCAATATCTTGTTTCGCATTTTCTTTAGCTTTCACTAAATCTTTGATGTCTTGTAATGCTTGTGCAAGTTGTGCTTTGGCTTGTTCAATTTCTTCTTTTGTCATCGCATTGTTAATGCCGTTATGACCTTGTTGAAGTATTTGATTAATTCGATCTTTAAGTGCTTGTTTTTCCTTATCTGTTAGATTTGGATTTTGATCGATTTCGTCAATTAATGATTGAACTTGCTTATCAACGTCTTTATT
>NZ_JACVZN010000089.1:0-380 GCF_017151895.1 Staphylococcus sp. EG-SA-15
ATTCAAAATGGTGCAGATGAAATTGACATGGTCATCAACATCGGCGCATTAAAAGATGGACGTTTTGATGATGTACAACAAGACATTGAAGCAGTGGTTAAAGCTGCGAAAGGTCACACAGTAAAAGTGATTATTGAGACGGTATTGTTGGACCATGACGAAATCGTAAAAGCGAGTGAATTAACAAAAGCGGCTGGTGCGGACTTCGTTAAAACTTCAACAGGTTTTGCAGGTGGCGGTGCGACTGCAGAAGACGTTAAATTAATGAAAGATACAGTAGGTGCTGATGTAGAAGTAAAAGCATCAGGTGGCGTACGTAATTTAGAAGATTTCAATAAAATGGTTGAAGCAGGTGCGACACGTATTGGTGCGAGCGCAGG